>CADCTA010000069.1 GCA_902805675.1 uncultured Chthoniobacterales bacterium
ATCGCCGCCTCGCCATTTATCCGGGATGCCAAGAAGAACCACGAGGCGTGGGAACAGAAGATGACCGCGTTATGGCGTTGATTCGCGGCCCGTTTGTAACAATGGTGAGACTCGGGGGATGAGAGGCGATCCGAACTCAGCGCACGACGACGGTTTCGATACGAATCTCAGCCTGGGCGACTTCGTGGTCGGAGAGCGCGCCGACGCAATCAGCCCGCCCGCGGGCTGGACGGAATGGCGGCAGGCAGCCTCATGGGCGGCGCAGCTGTATCAGCCGACGATGCTGCAGAGCGCCGATGCGCGGACGGAGATCGAATACGATGGGCGTCCGCATCCCGTCATCAATCTTTGCTCCTACAACTATCTCGGCCTCGCCAATCACCCGGAGGTGATCGCAGCCGCGGTCGAGGCGCTGCACAAATACGGCATGGGCGCGTGTGGCTCGCCCATGCTATCCGGCATGACCGATCTGCATCGCAAGCTGGAGCGTGCGATCGCCGACTTCCTCGGCCGCGAGGATGCGATGCTCTTCAACAGCGGTTTCGGCGGTGCGCTTGGGACGTTGGCCGGTCTGCTCCGCAAGAGCGACGTCGCCATCATGGACAATCGCTCGCATCTCAGTCTGCGTGATGGTGCGGTCCTTTCGCGCTCGCGGGTGGAGCGCTTCGAGCACAACGATCCTTCGTCACTCGACGAGGCGCTGACCCGGCGGGTCGGGAAGCGCAACCTGGTGATCGTCGAGGGCATCTACTCGATGGACGGGGATTTCGCCACGCTCGGCCCGCTGCTCGATGTGGCGGAAGCGCACGACGCCAGCGTCTTCATCGACGAAGCGCACTCCATGCTCGCAAGCGGCGCGAACGGGCGCGGGGCTGCCGAGCATTATGATGTCGAACATCGGATCCCGCTGATTTACGGCACATTCTCGAAAGCATTTGGCGCCGTCGGCGGATTCGTGGCCGGCGCGCAGGAGACGATCGAGTATCTGCGCTTCTACGCGCATTCGTATGTCTACTCCTGCGCCCTGCCGCCTTCGAACGTGGCCGCGATTCTGAAGTCGCTCGAACTCTCGATCGCGCACCCTGAAGCGCGCGTGCGACTCTGGGAGAATGCGGATTACTTCCGCACCCAGGTGAACGCACTCGGCATCGATACCGGGGCGTCGAATACCTACATCATGCCGCTGATCGTCGGCGACCGCGGCCGCATGTATCGCCTGGGCCATGAACTCCGGCAGCGCGGACTCTGGGTCGCACCCGTCGACTATCCCGCGGTTCCCGAGGATCGCATTTGCTTCCGCGCCTGCGTGACCGCAAACCACACCCGCGCCGACCTCGACGAAGCGCTCAACATTCTCGAAGACACGCTCGTCCCAAGCCTGCTGCAAAAGGCCTGAGCGCGCGCAACGGCGATCGCAAAGGCATGACCGCGCCGTCTGCCCACACTGCCGCGCCCTCCGTCGAGAGCACCTATAAGACGCGCGACGTCGAGAGCGCGCTCGACATCTATTTCTACCGGCCGATCGGCTACGCGCTCGCGCTCTTCTTCGCCAAGCTAAGATTCACGCCGAGCATGGTCTCGCTCCTCGGCGGCTCGATCGGAGTGTTCGCCGGGCATCTCTACTACTACAGCGATGTGCGCGTGAATCTCGTCGGCATGGCGCTGCACATCCTGACGAACGCGCTCGATAACGCCGACGGGCAGCTCGCCCGCCTGACGAATCGCGGCAGTCTCCACGGTGCGATCATGGATGGGTTTGCGGACTACATCGTCTTCATGAGCGTGTACGTGCATCTGTGCCTGCGCTACATCGCGGAAGGCGGTTCTGCGGCGATCTGGTTGCTTGCGATCGCAGCTGCGGCAAGTCACGCGGTGCAGAGCATGATGATCGATTACTTCCGCTACGGTTACCTGCAGTTCGTTGCGGGAAAGCGAAGCGCCGACGCCAACGCTTCGGAGACGGTGCGCGCCGTCTACGAGGCGACGAGCTGGCGCAGTTTCTTCAAGAAGCTCGGCCTGCGGAACTACCTCAACTACACACGACAGCAGGAAGCACTCGCGCCCAATCTGCTCCGGCTGCGCCTCGCCACTCGCGACGCCATTCCCGACTGGCTCACCCTCGCGTATCGCAAAGGCTGCAAGCCACTCGTGAAATGGTGCAACTGCCTCGCGACGAACCCGCGCATGTTCTTGCTCTTCGCGGTCCTGCTGCTGGGGCAGCCGGTGTGGTACTTCGCGGTTGAGCTCACAATTCTGAACGTGGTGCTCGTCTTCGTCTTGCTGCGGCACAACGCGGTGTTTGCATCACTGCTCGGGCGCCTCCAGAGAACTGCGTAGCCGTGGGGCAGATCGAAGTCACGGAAGTCACGTCCCACGCGGAGCGCGACGCCTTCATCAAGTTCCCGTGGAAGATCTACGCTCGCGATCCGACGTGGGTGCCACCGTTGATCATCGAGCGGCGCGGCTTCCTCGATCGTCGCAAGCACCCGTTCTATAAACACGGCGACGCGGCGCTGTTTCTCGCGCGTTCTGGCGGCGAGATCGTCGGCCGCATCATGGCGAGCGACGATCCGAACTACAACGCGCTCCATCAGAGCAATGTCGGCTGCTTTGGCCTCTTCGAGTCGATCGATGACGCGAGAGTGGCGGCTGCGCTGTTCGAGCGCGCAAAAGCCTGGCTGCGGGCACGTGGTCGCACCGAGATGATGGGGCCGATCGACTACTCGACGAACTACGTCTGCGGCCTCCTCATTCATGGGTTCGAGCACCCGCCGATGATCCTGACGTCGCACAATCCGGCGTACTACGCCGGTCTCATAGAAGGCGCGGGATTCGGGAAAGCGATGGATCTCTTCGCGTGGTGGTTCGCCGATCCGGTTCGCGCGGAGAAGCGACTGCGCCGGCTCGCGTCCGCATTGAAAGACCGGCAGCCCCCGACGATCCGGCCGATCAACCTCAAGCAGCTCGGCGACGAAAGCCGCCGCTTGCGCGAGCTCTACAACGAAGCCTGGCAGAACAACTGGGGCTACGTGCCGTTCACGCCCGAGGAGTTCGACTACATGACGCACGAACTGAAGCCGATCGTGATCCCGGACCTCACGCTCATCGCGGAGGTGGATGGCAAGCCCGCCGGGTTCATCCTCTGCGTGCCCGACATCAACGCTGCGCTCCGCCACGCGAACGGGCGGCTGACGAAGTTCGGCCTCCCGGTCGGCCTCGCGAAGATCCTCTACCACAAGTCGCGCCTGAAGCGGATGCGACTCGTCGCACTCGGCGTCGTGCCGAAATATCGCCGCAGCGGCGTGGCCGAAATGCTCGTCCTGCGGATGATCGAGAATGGGATGTTACAGCGCGGCTACTTCGGCGAGTGTAGTCTCACGTTGGAAAACAACCACATGATCAACCGCTTCATGCACGCCATCGGGGCCGATCCGTATAAGACGTATCGCATTTACTCGCAGGCAATTACCTCGTAGGAACTAGCGCGTGATTGCAGAGCAGCCGGTCCTCCACAACGTCCTCATCCTCGCGGATGAATCGGCGAACTGGCGTATCGCCGGGCTACCGCAGCTGCATCGGATTTTGCTCTCACTCAACGAGTACGCCACGGCGGCCGGCCAGACCGCGCCCGTCAGCGTCTGCGTTTCGTGGAAACCGGGGACGCCGGCCGCTTCGCGCCTCGTCGTCGAGGATCAACGGTTGACGCGATTAGAAGTGACGGACTGCGAAGCGGAAGAAGGTCCGTTCGACCTCGTGCTCAGCACGCGCGTCTTTCTCTATCGAAACGGGATCGCCGCCATTCTCGAAGCAGGCGTCCTCGGCGTCGAGGTCACAGGATCGACGTGGCACGAGCGGCTGCAGGATGTGCGTCGCACTTTGCGGTCGAGCGCGGAGCAGGCGGCGCGAACCGCAATTGCTGTCATTCCGACCGCAGCGAAGCGTAGTGGAGGAATCCCGCGGCGAACCCCGTGGATTCCACCACGGGATTCCTCGACTTCGCTCGGAATGACAGGCTGGCAGTACGTGGCCGATCCTGCAGCGATTGGTTCGGTCGAGCGCGCCTTCCTGCGAGAGAACGGAAAATCGCAGGACGGACTTATCTCCAAGTATCTGAATCGCCCGATCTCACGCTGGATCTCGCGCTTGCTGCTGAAGACCGAGATCGTGCCGAGCACGTGGAGCGTGATCATCTTTTCGTTGCCCCTCGCCGCCTGCGTCGCTTTCCTCCAGGGGACGCCGATGTCGTTCGTGATCGGCTGCGTCATCTTTCAGCTCTACAGCATTGTCGATGGCTGTGACGGCGAGATCGCGCGCTCCAGGTTCATGCACAGCGACTTCGGTCGCCGCCTCGACAGCCTGCTCGATCTCACCGGCAACATGCTGCTCGCGATCTGCCTCGGGATCGGCCTCGCGTTGCACGCGCTGCCATCGCTCAGCTTGTCGTGGTTCTACGTCGCCGAAGGTGTGGCCGCGGCGGCGTGCGTTGTCTTGAGCGAAGGCATCGTTTTTCTGCGTCGCTCACGCGGCGATCAGCCGCGCACCGTCACTCCGTTGAATGGCGCCCTCTACCAGCGGCACCACGAGCTCTTTCAGCGCTCAGGCATTCTCGTCTTTGGCGAGAACGTCGTCTGGTGGCTCGTCTTCATGACCAAGCGCGACATGGCCATGCTCGCCTTTGTCGTTCTCGCGCTGGTCGGACAGCCCGAGTGGATCCTGCATCTGCTGCTCGGCGTCGGCGCGATCAACTCAGCGCTCGCAGGCAACGCTTTCCTGCGCGCTCCGGCACCCGCCATCCAGCAAGAGGCGAGCTGATTCCTGCTCCGCTCGCGCGAGCATCTCCGGCGTATCGACGTCCTGCCACCACGCGTCGCCGATATCTACCGCGCGAACTTTGCCCGCCGCAGCCATCGCCCGGACGCCGTCTGACAAGCTGCAATCGCCCTCGCGCTGCGCTGCTTTGAGATAGTCGAAAATCTCGCCCGAGCAGAGGAACAGGCCCGTGTCGATCGCGTCGTAGTGCGCGAGCTGCTTGCCGATGCCGGCAATCTGGTCGCCCTTCGTCTGAACCTTCGTCGCATCGTCGAGATCGAAGATCGTGTCGATCTTCCGATCGATGGCGAGATTCACCTGGCGCGGATCAGATCCCTCCAGGAGCGCCTGCAGCACGCCGAACTCGAAGAGGTGATCCCCCATCGTGAGAATGAAAGGCGGCCGCACGTGCGGGGCGGCAGCAAGCACCGAGACGCCGTTTTGCTTCTGCCACTCTGTGTTGACGATGATGTTGAACGCCATCCCTGCGGGAATGAGCGGCGCGAGTGCACGCGACAAAGATTCGCTGTTCGCGCCCATCACGGCGTGGAGCGTGCGAACGCCGGCGCGCTGCAGCGCGGCGAGCGTGTAGCAAATTAACGGACGGCCACTGATCTCGACGAGCGGCTTCGCGATCGCGCCGCCGACCGAGCCAAGCCGCGACCCGACGCCCGCCATCAAGATGACGGCACTCTCAACCGTGTGCTGTTGTGCTTCCACCTCGCCCATCCAGACTAGATTCCGTAGTACCGCCTGAGTCCCCAGACGCGGAGCCGCGGTGGCAGAACGCTGAAGATCATCGGCGCCACCACCGACTCGAACGTGTCGCCGACTGTGGCCCGCGGCGGCGGGTCAACCTCGTTGATCAACCCGACGATGCGCTCCGCCACCACTGCCGGCTTGGGCGCGTGCTTCATGTTCCGGTCGACGACGCGCCAGGCGGATTCCATCCGCGGATTGTAGCGCGGGTCGCCGCTCGCGTCTTTGACAACGGCGTCATTGAACTCGGTGCTGATGTCCCCCGGCTGCAAATCAACGATCCGAATCGGAGAGTCGCCGAGTTCGAGCTGCATGGTCATCGTGAATGAAGCCATCGCCGCCTTTGCCGCGTTGTAAGCCGCGGTGAACGGAACCGGCAGCCGCGATGCGAGCGAGGTCACGTTGATGATGAGCCCGCGCTCCTGCTCCCGCATCGCTCGTAGCGCCAGCTGGCAGATCTGCAGTGGGCCGAAGACGAGTAGCTGAAACTGGTTGTGCAGCGTCTCCTCTGCGAGCACCTCCGCTGGTCCGAAATGGCCGCTGCCGGCGTTATTGATCACCACGTCGAAGCCGCCAGCTTCATCCCACGCACGGCCGAACGCGTCCGCGATGGCGCCGCGATCGAGCAGGTCCAAACCGACGGCATGCATGTTCGGCAAAGCGGGAACGCGGCTCGGATTGCGAGATGTTCCCCAGACTTCATGTCCTCCTCTCGCCAGCGCCTCCGCAGTCGCACGGCCAATTCCCGAGCTCGCGCCGGTAAGGAAAATCTTTTTCATGGAACGGCAGTCGGCAGAGGCGCGACAGCGTCTTGGAGTGCGCCAGTATTCTGGCGCTTTCGCGGACGCGGTGAGCAAAGCGGCGGAAGACCGCCGCACTCCAAAACGCAAGCGCCTGCGTCACCTCGTTCGCGGTTGTTCATCGTTGATGCGCCTGCACGATGCGGCCGTCTTCCATCGCGTGTGTCCAATCGCACAGCTGAGCAATCTCGGGATTGTGCGTGACCAACAGCAGAGCCTTGCCGCGCTCCTGCACGATGCGCTGGAGCAGATCGAAAGCGCGGTGCGAGTTCTTGGTGTCGAGGTTCCCAGTCGGCTCGTCGGCGAGAATCACCTCAGGATCGTTCGCGAGAGCGCGAGCAATGGCGACGCGTTGCTGTTCACCACCCGAGAGGTGACGGCTGGGTCGGGCCCGCTTCGCAGCGAGTCCGACGGCGTCGAGAAGCGAGCCGGCGCGGTCGAGCATCTCGGGTTCGGACAGCCGCCCCAGCCGTCGCATCGGGATCATGACGTTCTCCTGCGCGGTGAAATCCTCGAGGAGGAAATGAAACTGAAAGATGAAGCCGATCAGCTCGTTGCGTTTGCGAGCAAGCTCATCGTCCGGCAGTTGCGAAACGCGCTGCGATTTGATCGTCACCTCACCGGCGTCCGGTTGGTCGAGCAGACCGAGGATGTAGAGCAACGTGCTCTTCCCACAACCTGACGGACCGACCACGGCGTGCACGGTTCCCGCTTCCAGCGTGAGTGAGACTCCACGCAGCGCATGCACGCGCGACTCTTCCTCGCCGAGGTAACGCTCAACTCCTTCGCAGGTGAGACGCACTTCGTGGTTCATGGCTTCAGCCTCGATCCCTTATGGGACATGGAGCCCGGGTCGGTTTTCAGGCCGAAAGCGCCAGAGTACTGGCGCACTCCAAGACGCTGTCGCGCGATTGGAGACGCCGTCGCTTGCGTCTTGGAGTGCGGCGGTGTTCCGCCGCTTTGCCGGCAACCCTCTGCCCCGCTCTCAAACAGCCGAAGCATCATACGCTCGAGCCTCGCAGCGTCGCCACCGGCGGCAGATGCGCCGCGCGCCGGGCCGGCACATAGCTCGCAATCACCACGGCGATGACGGCGAGCACGGTGGCCCAGAAGTAATGCCGCCAGTCCCATGCTACGAGGAAATGGTCCGCCACGAGAAGACCGCGAACTCTGATCGGGATATGTGAGACACCCCAGGTGAGCAACGCGCCCACCGTGCAGCCAATGATCGCGCCCGCCGCCGCAATCATCGCGCCCTGCCAAAGGAAGATCGCGCTGATGTCGCTCCGCCGGTAACCCATCGAGCGCAGGATGGCGATCTCCTTCACCTTCGAGAGCACCGACATTGTCAGCACGTTGAAGATGCCGAAACCGGCGAGCAGGATGATGAGCGAGACGGTGATCGCAGCCGACATCCGCAGCATGACGAAGAGCTGGAGATTCGCCGCTTCACGCTCCTGCCAGCTGGCGGAGTCATGTTGAAACAGCGTCTCGAAATGCTGCGCCAGCTCCGGTGCGCGCTCAGGATCGCGGAGTTTGTAGATAATCATCGACGCCGCGTACGGCCGCTGCAGGAGCGTCTGTGCGATCTTCGCGTGCGAGTAGATGCGCGCCGAATCGATCGCTCCGACTCCGCTCCGCGCGATCGCGGCAACGGTGAAGCGCCAGTAGTCGCCGCTGGGCGAGAGCAGCTGAAGCGAATCGCCTGCCGCCACGCTAAGGATCTCGGCCAGCTTCGAGCCAACGATGACGGATGTCGCGTTGTCGCGGAAATCGTCAAAGCTTCCCTCCACGATCTGCGTGATGAGATTCGTCGTTTGCAGGTGAAGCGGGGCATCGATGCCGAACAGATCTACGGTCGCGTTTTCAAAACCAGAGCGAGCGCTCAGCGTCCCGCGTAACACCGGCGAGCATGCCGCCACATTCGAAAACTGCCGGCTCACGCGCATGATCTCACGCGCGTTGGTGATGCCTTCCGTGTAACGCCGCTGCTGCGTCTCTTTGTTTCGCCTCGCCTGCGTCTTGGGAGGCACCGGCAAGCCGGAGCCGAGCGGCTGGAACCGCGAGCGCAGGATCAGCGAGCCATTGCTGCCGAGCGTCGAGTTGATGAAGTGCTGCGCAAAGCCCTGTGTCTGCGCCTGCGTGCAGATGAAGATCGCCACGCCGAAGACCACACCGGCCAGGCTGAGCAGGAACGCACGCTTGCGGTGCAGCAGGAAGCGCAGCGCGATGTAAAGCGGCGGCGTCACCGGTGCACAGGCGGCGTAGGTGACTGCACCACCCGGTGCCGCGCCGGCTGTCCCGGACGAAAGCGATCCTGGTCCGCGACGATGACGTATTCGCCTTCTTCGATTCCGCTGATCGCTTCAGCAAAATCGAGCGTGCGATAGCCGATCTGCACGGTGCGTGACTGCACGACACCGTTCTTCAGAACCAACGCCTGGTCGACGAGCAGGCCGCGCGTCGGAACCAGCAACGCATTCTCGTGCCGGCCGGTGATGATGTTCATCTCGCCCGTCATGCCGGCGAGCAGATTCTCGGGCGGGCTCTCGAGATCGAGCATGATGGTGTAGCGCTGCGTCTCGGGATCGGCTGCCGGCAAAATCGCGGTGACCTTCGCGCTGAACTGGCGGCCGCGAAACGCATACACCTGCAGCGTCGCGTCCATCCCGATCTTCACCTCGCCGACGTCTTCCTCGTTCACCTCGCCGCGTACGTAGTTTCTCTGCGACGAAACAGTGAACAGCTCGTTTCCCTCCGAGACGAGCTCGCCATCGATTGCTTTCATCCCGGTCAGCAGCCCTTCGATCGGCGCGCGGATCTCCGAGTTCCGCATCTGCGCCTCGAGCTTCTTCGCGGTGGAATCGAGACTCTCCAGATTCCGATCGCGCTCGATGCGCTCGGCCTCGAGTTGCCCGCGGAGCCGCACGACGTCGCTCTTTGATTTTTCGAACTCAACGACCGGCACGTTGCTCAACGATGTGAGCCGTTCGAGCCGCTTCACTGCGTCTTCGGCCACGCGCAGAGGCTCCGACGAAGGCAGCGGCAGCTGGGCACGCTCGCTCGCCGCCTGCAGGTCGGCTTGCGCCTGTTTCAGTTGCCGCGCCGTTGTCTCGTCCGCGATGGTGGCAAACAGATCGCCTTTTTGCACGGTGCGCCCAATGGCACCGCGACCGGCGGAGAAGGGGTCGGCCAGGCGAATGAATCCCGAGTTCTGCGCCCGCACGGGCACCACGACTGTCGGCTCGATCCGGATGGTGCCGTACACCGCCGCGATGGCCGTGCCGCGCTGCACAACCGCCACCTCCGCAACAGGCAGGAACACGAAGTATGCGAGCAGGACGGCGAGCACCGCCACAGGCGCGAGCGCCCATGCTAACTTCTTCGACAGACGGAACTTCAAACCGCTGCAATTAATGCAGCTTTAGCGCTCTGAAAACTGGAAGTACCGGCCGGTCGCCCGATCCCACTCCGCCAGCGCGATCTTTTGCTCGAAGGCGGCGCTGAGCAGGCCGGCCTTCGATTCGAGGAAACTGCTCTCCGCCGTGCGGTATTCGAGCTGCGAGGAAAGCCCCTCGGTGAGACTGCTCTGGATCTCCGTGACGTTTCGCTCTGCCACCCCGGCAGCTTTCGCGAGCGACTCGTGGCGGGCATCGAGCGCGCGCAATGTGTTGTCGATTCGGACCAGCTCTCGCGGCACGTCGGCTTCGAGGCGGGAGACGACGAGCGCGTTGATCTCGCGGATGGCGCGCTGCCGTTTTGCGGCGCCGTAGACGCGGCCGTTGTCCACCACGCGCCAGGTGTAACCGACGCCCGCCCGCGCCTCCGATGAGATGATGTCGTCGGAGCGCCGTGCCGACCCTTCACTCCCCCGCCGGATCTCGGAAACCGGAATGTAGTCACCGGAAATCGTGCCGTTGATCGCCGGGTAGTACGCAGCCTCGATGATGCGCTGGTCTTCCGCCGCGGCGCGCACGAGCAAGCGCGCAAGCTTGAGATCGGCTCGTCGCTGCAGCGCAGCGTCTGATGCGGCGCCCACATCGCGCCGGACGGCCGCGAACTGCAAATCGTCGTCAGCCGTCGGCAAGGCAGCGCCGTGGCCAAGATCGTCGCCCATCGTCTGCGCCAGCCGCAACAACGCACCGCGCGAGACACGCCGCGATTCTTCGAGTCGCGGCGTGAGTTCCTGATCGAGGACGCGCGCCATGGTCAAAGCCCCGCGGTCTGCGCGCCCGACCTGATAGCGATCGGACTGTGCGGCGACATTGCCCTCCAGGCGCTGTCGTTGGGCTTCGCCGAGCACCCGCAGCGAATCGTTGTAGGCAGCGGTGTAGAAAGAGATGCGCGCGGTGTGAAGCTGTTCGATCACCGCCACGTTCAATTGCTGCTGCGCGACCAGCATCTCGATGTTGCCCCGGCGATAGCTGGCGGGAATCGCAGCGTTGAAGAGCGGCTGATTGAAGAACCCCTGACCAAATGCGAATGGCTGCGTCTCCTTCTCGCCCGCGCGCTCGCCGCCCTGCACGCCGCCCCAGATCGCGATCCTTGCGTCCGGCAAACTCGAGGCCCGCAGCACGATTCTCCTTCCGGCTGCTTGTTCGAGCCGCGTCTTCGCCTGCTGGATCGCCGGGTTCTTGTCCAGCGTGCGCGCGAGTGCCGCGTCGAGCGTGATCGCATTTGTGGTCGACGCCCAGACCACGAGAGCCAGAGCAGCCCCGAGAAGCCGGTCATTCCGAGCGAAGTCGAGGAATCCCGTGGCAGTACGAACAGGTAGCGCCACGGGATTCCTCCACTTCGCTTCGCTTCGGTCGGAATGACGGCTCATCGCTAGCCTCCTCCTCTTTCCAGGCGGGCTGGCGGCTTGGCGAGATCAAACGCTTGCGCCTGCTGCTTGGCATCTTCCGCAGTCTTGATCTTGGCTGCGAAACCGAGCGCCTCCGGTTCCCGCGCAGTAGCACGTGCCAGCCGCGCGAGCGCAACGTTGTGCAGATAGATCGCGCTCAGCCTCGTCGTTCGCGTGCGCGTGACATCCGATGCTGCCTGCAACACGTCGAGCTGTGTGCCAAGGCCTGCAGCGAGATTGCTGCGTGCGATCTCGAGCGACTCACTCGCGTTCTCGACGTTGCGCGTTTCGGATTCGAGCACGCGATCGGCTTGCTCGAGATCGAAGAACGCGCTGCGCACATCCGATTGCACCGAGAGGCGCGCTGCTTCCAGGGCCTGCACCGCCGCTTCGCGCCGCGCCTTGGTCGCGCGGACGCGCCCCTTCGTCGCGAAGCCATCGAAGATGTGCCAGCTCGCGTTCAGCCCCACCACATACCCGTGGTTAAACGCGTCGCCGACGTCCGGATCGCGCTCGCTGTAAACTTCGTACCCGGTGAATGCCTCAACGCGCGGCCGCAGCTCGCTGCGGTCGACGATCAGCTGCAGGTCCTCGATCGCGACATCGATTTCACGGGCGCGGATCTCCGGACGACTCGTCGATGCGTAGGCCAGACTCTCGGAGAGGTCTGGGCGCTTCGGCCGATACTCGAGCCGGCCGGTCGCTTCGAGCGGTTGCACGCGCGAGCGGGAGTTTGTCTGGACCCCGCAGAGCTCACTCAGCCGCAGATATGAATTCTGTACGCTCGTCTCTGCGCCGATGAGCTGCGGCTGCTCGTTAGCGAGCGCGACATCCGCGCGGCGCACGTTGATCTCGCCGACCGTGCCCGCAACGAAGCGCTCGGTCTGCGCCTTGAGTTCTTCCCGCAAAACTCGCAAGGCTTGCTCCCGCACGCCGATCTTTGCGCGGTTGAGCAGCAATTCGTTGTAGGCGATGCGCACATCCATCGCTACCCGATCGGTGATCGCGGCCAATTCCAGCGCGCGCTTCTCCTCAATCAGCCGCGCAATCTCGAGCCGAGCCGCATTCGCGCCGCCGCTGTAAACATTCTGCACCACGCGCAGCGACGCGTTGTAGTCGTCCTGACGCAGCCGCGACTCCTCGGCGCGCTGTCGTTTCCGCAACAACCCGCTCGAAACAACGGACGGAAGATAGCCGGATCGTGCCTCGATGACTGTCCCGCGCGCCCCCTCGAGCTGCTTGCGCGCAATGACGATCTCGGGGTTCTGCTTCTTCGCGAGCGCGACCGCCTGTTCGAGCGTCAGAGTCTTCTGCGCGAAAGCTGTCGCCGTAGTCGCTGCGAACGCCACCAGCACAGCAAAAATGGATGCTCTGCGCCGCATCAGCCTATTCCCGCACCGACGTTTCACCTGAGCAATCAAAATACTCGCGCGCAGCTACTTGGATTACTGCGTCACGCCCAGCGCGTCGCGCAAGCCAGAGGTGCGGACGGTCCGCCGCAGCACCGCCGCCCGCAAGACCTCTTCGTTAGCCCAGAGTTCCACGCCCGAACGCGCGCGCGTGATCGCGGTGTAGAGCAGCTCGCGCGTGAGCACCGGGCCGTCGTGATCGGGCAGCATGAGCAGGACACGATCGAACTCGGACCCCTGGCTTTTGTGCACCGTCAGCGCAAACGCGGTCTCGTGCAGGGGCAGGCGCGGCGGCAGGAAGCGGCGCAGTTTGCCCTCCGCGGAGAGAAAAAATGCGCGGAGCTCACCGCCGGCTTCGCTATCGGGGAGGATGATGCCGCTGTCGCCGTTGAACAGCTGGAGGTTGTAATCGTTGCGCGTAATGATCACCGGCCGGCCACGATACCAGCCCGTGCGGGCGGTGAGCAAACCTGCGTCCGCGAGGATTTCCTCTGCGAGCGCGTTCAGATTTTCCACGCCGAATGGTCCGTGTCGGACTGCGCACAAGATGCGGAATTGCGCGAGCTGGGTGAGCGCTGCCGAAGGATCAGCGGCTTCGAGATAGGAACGAAACCCGCCGACGATGCGTTCGCGAAGCGCACCTGTGAGATTCGGCGCGGGAGGCAAGCCTCGCCAGCCGACCTCGTCATCGGACGCTTCTCGTAACGCCGCGACCGTGGCGTCCGCGTCGCCCGCATTAACCGCCGTGCTCACGGTGTAGATGCCGCCGGTCTCCGCGAATCGGTAATTGCGGCGCAACTCCACCACAGCGTCCCGCAGCGGCGCATCGGCCTCGGCCGATTCCGCCGCATGGCAGATATCCGCTAGCACATTGCCTGCTTCGACGGAGGCCAGCTGGTCGCGATCGCCCAGCAGGATCAAACGCGACGTGAGCGGCACTGCATCGACGAGCTTCGCCATCAGAGCGAGATCGATCATGGAGGCTTCGTCGACGATCACGACATCGGCGGTGAGTGGCCGCTCGGCGTTGTGCCGGAAGTACGGTGAATCCGGTATCGTGCCGAGCAGCCGATGGAGCGTGGTCGCTTCGTGCTGTTGGGCGCCGGCGCGAAGCGATTCGGTGAGACGTGCCGCCGCTTTCCCGGTGGGAGCCGCGAGCGCGATCTTTAGTCCCTCGCCACCCGCCTGTTCACGCAACAGCCTGAGAATCGCCATTACGGTGTGCGTCTTCCCGGTGCCTGGCCCGCCGGTGATGACGGAGAAATTACGTGTTACCGCATTCGTCGCCGCGAGCTGCTGCTGGTCGCTGATCTTCCGGTTCTGCTTCGGCGACTTTGCAGCCGTGCGGTCGCGAATCGCGCGCGCGAGTTGCTGCTCGTATTCCCAGTAGCGGCGCAAATAGAGTCGGCTGCGATCGAGCACCAACGGCGCAAACTCGCCCGGTGCACCAATCACTTTGCTCGTGCGTGGCAGCTCCGGCAGATCCTCCACCGGCACACAGATGTGACCTTCGGCACGCCGACGGCTAACGAGCATGGCAGCGCTGCGCAGGCCGGGCGAGACCGAGCCGTGCAACCGCTCGACGAACTCGCCAAACCGCCGATCCAGCCGGCTGAAACTCGGCTCCAGATTCATCGATCGAACGCGTCGCTGAGCTGCTCCACCACATCGCGGTCGAGCCGCTGGTGGTGCACGCCATGGCCGGGTCGCGCGGGATCGATCCCGCGCAGGAAAATGTAGAACGCGCCGCCGAAATGCCGGTCGTAATCGTAGTCACGTTGCCGCACTCGCAGGTAGCGATGGAGCGCGACCGTGTAGAGACAAAGCTGCAGTGTGTAGAAGTGGTGCTGCATCGCCGCCTCGATATCCGCGGGTGCATAGGCGACAAGATCGGCACCCAGCCAATTTGATTTCCAGTCGGCGAAGTAGAACCGCTCCTCGTGCTCGACAATCAGATCGATGAAGCCATTCATGAACCCGTTCACTGGCGAAAACTGCAGCCGGTCGATACGCAGGGGGATTTTCTCGCCGAGGACGCACGCAAGTTTTGCAGTCGTGAACTCGCTGATCGGATACGAGAACTCCAGCTCCGCGATGCGCGACGTCTCCTTCGTATTAGCGAGGGCGAAATCGAGCAGCGGCAGCGCGGCAAGCGAGCGCACATTCTCCAGCACGACGTCGTCGAAGCCTTCGATCCCGTAGCTACGAAGTTTCCGCTCTACGATTTGATCGGCGTTAGTCAGGCTGCCGAAGTCCACCTGCTCGATGATCTCGTGCAGACAAGTGCCGGCACGCATGCCACGCGGGAAGGCGTGGATGCCTTGCAGCGGCGCCGCGGCTTCGGCCGCGGGCGCATTCTCTACCGGGATGCCTTCACCGAGAACGTGAGCGGCTTCGCGCCCGCTGATTAACTTGCTGAAACTCGCCATGCCCCAGCTGCGATCGATCTCGCTTCGAAAACGACGCGGCTCCAGCACCGGCGCCGGCTCGGCCGCTGCTGTGTATGCGTCGGCGTTTGGCTCTGGAACCGGAGCCACGATGATGTCGCTGCCGCTGGTGATCTGCGGTGCCGTGCCGCTGCCGATCAAGCGCGCGCAGGCTGATTTGTCCGGCTTATCACGGGCGCGCCAAACCATCGTGCAGCGCCGCTTCGCTCGCGTGAGCGCGACATAGAACTGACGCAGATTTTCCGCCAGCGCTTCGCTCTCCCGTTCGGCTTTGTGCGCATCGCGGTCCGTGAGATCCAGTGTCAGGCGCGCACCGTTCTCTCGGTCGTGAAATGCCGCTCGCGGCTCGCGCGAATACCACGTCACAAACGGGCAGAAGACCACGTCGAACTCCAGCCCTTTGCTCTTGTGGACGGTGATGATTCGAATGGCCTTCTCATCGCTTTCGAGCCGCAGCTCGTGCTCTTCGCGATCGGCAAACGAGGTCCCCTGCATCTGCTGACCGAGCCACTTGAGCAGGCCATTCATGCCGAGCCGTTGCTCGGCGCACGCGGTGTGGAGCAGCTCGGCGAGATGAAGGAAATTCGTCAGGCGGCGTTCACCGTCCGGGTAGCTGAGCAGCCGCTGGCGCACGCCGTGACTTGCGGCGAGTTGATGCAGCATCTGGATGAATCCGCGATCGCGCCAGATCTCGTGGTGTTGCTGGAAGCGGAGCAGCTCGGTCTCCCAGCGGAGCTCATCGCGCGAGAGCTCATCGAGATCATTGCCGGTGCGCCCGAGCGCATCGCTGGAGAGCGCTGCCCGGACGAGCCGCTCGTTACCGGGTTGCACAACGGCGGCGAGCACATTGCGCAGCTCCTGCGCCTCGCGCGTGTTGAAGATGTTCGCGCTGCTGTAGAGCACACTCGGGACGCGGCGCGCGCGAAGCGCCTCCTGCACACTCGCGGCCTGTGCGTTGGTGCTGGCGAGGACGGCGATGTGCCGCGGCTCGAGTGTGTCGCTGCCGATCGTTGTTCTGCTCCCGAGAAGTCGCACGATCTCGGAAGCAACGGTCTCCGGGAGATCTTCTTTGCCGTTCGCCGTCCAGAGATGGAACGGCGGCTCCTGTTTGCCGTCGATGACGAGCGGCGTCTCATCCGCGCTCGGGCTGGGCTCGACCGGCTCGAACGCGATCTCCTCGAGCAGAAATGGATCGGCGTGGCGGGAGAAGATGCTGTTCACCGCGTTGACGAGCCGGCTCTCGGACCGCCAGTTCGTTGTCAGGGTAAACTTCCGCGGCGTCTCGCGTGCCGCGTTCATGTAGGTGAAGACGTCGGCGCCACGGAAGGCGTAGATCGCCTGCTTCGGGTCGCCGATGAACGCCACCGGCGCGCTGCTGCCGCGATAGATGCGGGAGAAGATGGAATACTGCGTCGGGTCGGTGTCCTGAAACTCGTCGATCAATGCAGCGCGATAGCGGCCGCGGATCGATTCGGCGAGTTCATCGCCGCCGGGGCCGTTCAGCGCTTGTTCCAGACGTGTGAGGAGGTCTTCGTAGGAGACGACGTTCCGGTTGAGCTTCCGCTCGCGCAGTTGCTCTCGGGCGTAAGCGTAGAATTCTGCGCGCAAGGCAGCGCAGAGTTCCGCCGTCAGCACGCCGATCTCTTCGCAGCGATCGAAGACCTGGCGCTCCGGCTTCGTGGACGCCGCGCGCGTATTCTTGTGCACCGCACTGGTGGCAAACTTCTCGATACACTCCAGCTGCTCGAGGCTGCCGCTGTCGTGGGCGAGGCATTGATCGAGGTGATCGAGCAGCAGCTTCATGTAGCCAGGCTCCTCGTGATCGCCCTTGGCCCATGTGTTGTCGCGGAACAGCTCGCGGATGCCTGCTTGCTCGCGCCCCCAGTCGACACGCAACGCGGACATGCTTCTCGCGATGTCTGCCGCGATCCCCGCATGAGCGCGGAACTTTGCCGGCCGGACGACGAGCTGCGGATTCTTCGTCAGCTCTTCGATGTCTCTGAACAGCTGCTTCGGTGTGATCTTGCCCCGGAGCGCCAGCAGCGCCGGAAGCCGATCGCCGGTGTAGAAGCGTGTGCGCCAGAAATCATTCACGATCTCGCGGAGCAGCTCACGCTGGTTTGTGACGAGCTCGGCATCGAACATCGTGCCGCTCTCGAATGCGCGCTCAGCCAGCACGCGCTGGCAGAAGCCGTGGATGGTGTAGATGGGGGCCTCGTCGAAGCTCACCAAGGCCGCCTCGAGTCGGCTGGCGGCACCACGATCGTGGCGGTGCACTTCGCGTAGCTGCGACAGCAGCTCGTCGTCCGTCTCTTCGCCTTGAAAGACCGCGAGCGCCTGACGCAGGCGTTGGCGAATGCGCGCGCGCAGTTCGGCTGTGGCGAGCTCGGTGAATGTCGTCACCAGGATGCGATCGATGGTGAGCTCCGGCCGCTCGAGGAGCAGACGCAGGACGAGGAATGCGATCGTGAATGTCTTCCCGGTGCCGGCGCTCGCTTCAATAAGCATGGCGCCGTCGGCGATGCTCGTTCCGAGCAGCTCGAATTTTTCGCGCGTCTTCATTCGTTCTCGTGTCGCGCCCGCAACGGCGGAAGAAAAACTGCCCGCGCAATCTGCTGGAATTTTTCATCGAGCGGATCGACCACATGGCGGAACGCCATGTGGAAGTAGTCGTCAGTCGACTCGGGCGGCTCGCCGCGATCGGCCTCCCACATTTCCGGCGGAGAAGCCCACTTCTTCCATGCCGCTTCCAGCGGTGTGGAGTTGCGCGACGGCTTGAGCTCTTTCTCAACGAAGAGCAGCGAGGTCTTCGGAAAGAGGCGAAGCGGCTCGCGCAGTCCGCTCCAGTAGAGCTTGAGCAACCCGCGCAGCTGCTCGATCGCTGCGTCCGGTGCAACCGCGTTGAATCGCTCTACGAAGGGTTGGCTGTTTTTGTCGGCGGTGATGAGGATCGACTCCGTGGGGCGTTCGGAATTCATCATCAGATGCTCGATCCACATCCTGAGCAGATCCTTCGGTTTGCGCGTGGTGAGACGATAACGGACGAGGAGGTCCTCGCGCAGGTTATCGAGACGTGCGCTGAGTTCGAAGCCGTCGATTGCTAGCTGCACCTCGTGCGGCGCGGCAGTGCCCGATGGAAGATGCTCCTTCACGAGCTCTGCAAAATCGTCCGCCGCATTGCACATGCCGCGCAGCTTCGCTTCGCCAGCGTGGCCGGGCGGCAGGTCGCCGCGCGCGCGAATGACCGGCAGGATGGGCTCGAATGGTTCGCTGCGCACCGCGCGTGCGAGCAGTTCCTGCTGGAGGCTGTACTTTGCGAGTCCGTTAAGTTCTACGGGCTCGCTGTCCTCGAGCAGCTCGTCCTCTTTCGCAGCGCGGATCTGGAGCCGCTCTTTGATAAAAAACTTCGCCGGGTGACCGAAGAAGTTGATGAGCTGAGTCGCGTCGAGCCGGCGCCATTCCGCTTCGGGCTCAGCGATCGGGTGCGTAATGAATGGCGGCGGGAGGCCGCGGCCGGCGGAGGCGACTTCGCTCGCCGCGCAGTTCTCGGTGTTGTAGCTGAAGAGCGCGCTCGCTTTGTCGAAGTAGTCGCGGTTGAACGGCTGGAGGCGGTGCTCGGTTACCGCGCAGCCGGTGTAATCGAGCAGCTCGCTCACGAGAACGCTGGGCGGGATCTTGCTGTTATCGCGGATGGATTGGCCGATGTAGCTGAGGTAGAAAACGTCGCGCGCAGAGAGGAGCGCCTCGAGGAAAAGATAGCGATCATCGTCGCGCGTGGTGCGGTCGCCACGTCTTGGATTCTGCGCGATGAGGTCGAACGCCGGAGGCGTGTTGTGGCGCGGATAGGCGGTGTCGTTCATTCCGACCAGGCAGACCACGCGGAACGGCAGGGTGCGCATCGGCTTAAGCGCGCAGAATGTCACGCGACCGGCGAGAAATCCGGAGCCGCCCTGCGTGCTGGCGAGCGCCTGCTCGAGATGCGCGAGGAGGACGTCGAGCGTGACGACTTCGTCGAATTCGAGATCACGGAGTGACTCCACCACGTTCCGGAGTTGGCGCATCTCCGCTTCGCGTTCGTCATCGGCATCGAAGAACCGCGCCGTGATCTGCCGCAGTGTCTCCTGCCACGCATCCAGCGTGCGCGGCTGCTTGAGATCGGACGCGGTGGCGAAGAGCGCCTCCACGAGCTCGGCGAAGTTGCCGAGCGTCTCTGCGAGGCTGCCTTCCACTTCGTCGAAGGCGAGAATGCCTTCGAAGAGTTGCTCGCCGTGTGCGGGCGTGGCGTAACCGAGGAGGAGTCGGTCGAGGCCGAAGCGCCAGCTGTTCTCGTTAAACTCCGGCAGACTCAGCTCGGCGCGATGAGCGGCGTCGACGCCCCAGCGGATGCCGGTTTTCGCAATCCAGGTGCGGATGACTTCGAAATCCGACTCTGCGAGGCAGAACTGCCGCTGCAGCGGCAGCGACTCGAGAATGCTCATGACGCTGCTGGCGGTGAAGCGACTGCCGGCGCTCTCGAGGATTTGCAGGAACGTGTCCACGAGGCCGTTCTCCGCGCGCGCGCCGCGATCTGAGATCGAAAACGGAATGCGCTGCTTCTCCGGCGCGGTGTCGAAGACCGCCTCGATGAAGGGAGCGTAGGCGGAGATCTCCGGTGCCATGACGACGATGTCGTGCGGTTTCAGGTCAGGCTGCGTCTCGAAGAGAGCGAGGAGCTGGTCGTGCAGAACTTCCATCTCGCGCATCTCACTGTGGCACGAGTGGAATTGCAGCGACTGTTCGTTAGACGAAGCGGAGCGCTTCGCCTCCGTCAGCCCGAAGATGTCGCGCTGGATCTGCCCGAGGATCGTGTCGCCCTTCGGCTCCTCAGAGTGGTCGTGCTCGCGCGCCGGCGTGAGGTCGCTGACAATATCGAGGAACTCGCGACCAACCTTCCCCATCGAGGCGAGGAAGGGATTGCCGCGCTCGAATTGCAGATGCAGTTGCGCCGAGGGTGGGGCTTTCTTGCGCGCGCGCATTTCTTCGCGCTCCGACCGGATGTCGCTCCACCACTCCGGTGTCGGCTGCATCACAAAGAGATGCACGTCGGTATGGCGCGCGATCTCCTGCAGGACCTGAACATAGAATTCCGGCAGCGTGGAGATGCTGAACAACGAGACACGCTCCGGCAGCTTTGCCGCTCGAGCCGCGAGCGCTGCGCTGAATTCCTCCGCCAGGGCAGGTGGATGGAAGCCAGGAGCAGCGCGACTGATCTCGCGCCAGAGAATGGCCTGCCAGTGATCTTCGCGACCGCGCTCCCACTCGAGGATCAGCTGCGGGCGGAATGCGAGGTATCCATCGAAGGAACTGGCGATCTTTCCCGCCAGCTGAAACAGGCGCAGCTCGGCGCGCGTTTGTTCCACGTAGCGGCGAAGCGTCTCGAACTCCGGTCGCGCGAGCAGCGCCGGGAGCACGGCCATGATGCGCCAGGTGAGAATGTCGGGGGCGTAGAATCTACCAGCCGAGCGGTCGGGTAGCGCTTCGTCGAAGAGCGCAGCGACGAACTTTTGCGGAAAGAGGAAGTGGATGTTCGCGCAGACGCCTTGTGTCGTGGCGAGCTGCTGCGTCAGCCACCTTGAAATGCCGAGGCTTTGCACCACGACGATCTCGGGCGTGAGCGCCGCATTGAGCGGCGTCGCCAGGATAGTCGCGAGCTGGTCCGCGAGAAGCTCGAGCCGATTACTGGTGTAAAGCTGCAGGCGCGAGTCGCTGGGCGCGCTCGCTGCGACGCGCGTTTGTCGGAAGGAGGAGCGGACAGCCGGCGTCACCCGTTCATCTTAGCAGAACGGGCGGACATCGGCTGTCCTACTCTGGCGAAAAATCCGCCTAGAAGCGGTTCTCGGTCCGGTCGGAGCCGAGCTGCTTCACGAGCTTGTTGTAAACGCCGAGGAGCAGGAACGTCGGCGCCCACTGGCCGACGAAGAGCGCGTCTTTGTCACGGCCGGTGATCTTCAGCGTGAGGGAGGTGGCGATGGAGCCGAGCGCCAGCCACAAGAACGTGTCGGAGGGCAACTTGGCGGTTTGTTCTTCGATCGACTTGGCGAGAAAGCCTTCGCTGTGGTCTTCACGGACGGTGACGGGTGCTGGTGCGGTTTTGATCATATGCGAACGCTACGCACCCGAGCCAGCAGAGGTTGCTGCTGGAGTGTACGTCGGCTCGCGTGCCCGCGCGGCCGCTTCTACTTCACGTTGTAGACTTCCACCAGGCCGACACCGCTCGTCCGATCCTTCCCGCGGACGATCGCGGTGTAGAGCGCCGGCGTGACGTCGAGCAAGACGGCCGATTCCGCTTCGTCGGAAGGCGCGATTCCGGTGTTCTCGATCTCGGCTCGGCGGTCGGACTCTTTCCAGTTGTCGTTAAAGGCGATAGCGGAGCCGTTCCGGTCGAAGATCTCGAGTTCCGGATCATCGAGGGCTTGTGGCAGGCGCGACTTCAGCGATGGGCCGATCGCACGGACGAGCACGCGTGTGCCGGCGTTTTCGCTACCGACAATGAAACCGCCGAACAGCGCGTTGTCGTCGGCGCGCACGAAGCCGCGGGAGCTGATGTTCGCGAGCTCGGCACCGGCGGTGGCGTTGCGGTCGTAGAGCTCGAGCAGGCCAATGCCGCTGGTGTCGGCCCGGCCGCGCATGATTGCGGTGTAGGTGTCAGGCTCGAGGGTGCCTGCGATGACTGCTTCGCGATCGTCCTCGGGAGCGAGGCCGCTGCTCTCGATGTCTTCGCGCGCTTCGGAGTCTTTCCAGTTGTCGTTAAATGCGATCGGGGAGCCGTTGCGGTCGAACAGCTCGAGGGTGGGATCTTCCAGCCGGCCCGCGACAGCATTGCCATCAGCTCGCAGGGAGGGACCAATGGCTCGAAGGAGGACCCGTTTCGCGTCACGGCCGGTAACGATGAAGCCGGCGATCAGGACGTTGTCGCCTGCCTCTACACGGAGGCGCGAAGAGATGTTCAGCAGCTTTGCCGCACTTGGAGTTGGCGAAGCGCTTGGGGATGGGGAGGCGCTCGGAGATGGAGTCGGCGTGGCAGAAGGCGACGGCGACACAGATGGTGATGGCGAAGGCGAAGGCGACGCCGACGGCGACGGCGAAACGCTGGGTGACGGCGACGGTGAGGGGTCAGGATCCGCCGCGGGTATCGTCATTTCCCAGATGCCGCGGCCGTGCGTCGCGATGCGCAGCACTCGATCGGTGCTGACGGAGCCAGCCTGCTCCTGGAACGCGAGGTCGAAGATCGCGATGCGCGGCAGTCCGGTATTAAAGGGCGTCCATGTGGCGCCCGCGTCGATCGAGCGGTAAACGCCGATGTCCGTGCCGGCGTACATGTTGGCAGGATTCAGGCGGTCGATCGTGATGGAGTTCACCGGAACATCGGGGATGCCGAAGCCGGACGGCGTCCACTCGACTGCCGCTGCCGTGGCGGCATCGGTGGTGTCGAGGTTCGTCGTCTTCATGATGTGATGGCCGTCCTGCACGTTGTAACCGCCGAACGTGATGAATGCCGTCTTCTGATCCGTGGGGCTGAACACCGCGCGGCTGACGGCGCGGCGAATGGTTCCGGGATTCGGCGTCGGCAAGGCCGCAGTGGTGACGTTCGCCAGTTCGGAGGCGCCGGTGGAAGTCGCGAAGACCTTCCCGTTGCGCAGGCCGACGAGTCGCACGTTGTCATTCTGCGGCGAAATCGCAATCGTGGTCAGCACCTGATTCACCGGAGTAGCCGGTGGCACCGCATCCGTGGCGAGCGGGCGCTGGCTTACCGCAGTGAGGGTGAGGCCGTCCGCGGAGCGGTACAGCCGGTCGGTTCCGTAGTAGAACGTGTTCTGATTGTTCGGCGAATCGACGGTGTCCGGACCGAGAGCGATCGGCGGGTAGAACAACACGCTGTCGTTGCAATCAATGCCATTCGTTCCGCAGTTACGACGCGTGAAGCTCGAGCCGGAATTGGTGGAGCGCCCGAACGCGATGCTGCCGGTGGCAGCTTGCGTCGTCTGATACGCGATCGCGTTGTTCACCCCGGTGGTACTCCGGTCAAACAAGGTGTAACCGCCGTCACCGGAGTTCGTGCGCGTCCAGGTGCCATCGGTGTTGCGTTTGATCGTGCCGTTGTCCTGGGTGCCGCCGAGCATGATCTGGCGGTCTGCAGGATGGGTGGCGATGCTCTGAAATTGCGTGGCCCTGAACGTCGCGTTGTTCTGCGGATTCCAGGTGTTGCCTCCGTCGTCCGAGCGGTAGATGCCGCCATCGGTGCCCATGTAAGCGACGCTCGGATTTGAGGGAGCGAAGACGACCACCTGGTTATCGGCGTGGACGCCGGTGGAAGGCGCCGGGTTGAAAGTGAGGCCGCCGTCATCCGATCGGGCGATCAGCTTGGTGCAGGCACCGGTCACATTTCCGCCTAACAGCACGACGAGCGGGTTGGTCGGATCGACCGCGAGCGCAATGTCATAGAAGCACTGGCCGGCGCAGAAGCCGCTCGCGGCGGCGAGTGGTAGCGAGAAGGTCGCGCCGCCATCGGTCGACATGCGTAACGTTCCGCCCGTGCCGCAGGCCGCAGCGCCCGCGGCTGGCGCGGCCGATTCACCGGAGGCTACGTAAACGGTGACCACCGCAGGACCGGCGGCGGGCACGGCTTTGTTGATCGCCAGCTCTGCGCGGCCTTCGTTGGCGACCACGTTGGTGGCGTTGCCGAGCGGGAGTGTTCGCGTGAATGTCGGCGCCGCGTCGAGCGCGTTGCTCGTTACCCACACGCCTCCATCGGGCGGAGTGGAGCTGCTTGTTCCGAGAACGGTGCAGATGAGGCGATTTGGGGCCCCAGGCTCGATCACCATGTCGATGATGCTGCGGTTGCCCGAGCTGTCGGGCGCAATGCTGCCTGCGGTGGTGACGGTTAGCTTATCGAACGCGACGGCGTCCTGCGCCGCGGTGGCATTGGTCGACCGGTAGAGGCCAAGCAGCGCGACCGGCGGGACAGTGGTATTGAGCGAGCCGCCGCCTGGATTGCCGCTCGAGCCGCTCGCGGTGGAGACAAAGATCGTGCCGGGCTGGGTGGGATGCACGACGACCTTGCTGATCGAAACGCCGGAAAACGCCGTGGTGCCGAGGATCGCGGTCGTGACCGGAGGATTGATCGGGCCCGTCAGCACGGGCGAGACGCCGAGCGCATCATTGATTCGGTACACGCCGACACCGAAAAAGCTGTCGGCCGAAAGGTTCGCTTCGCCGGTGCCGACATAGAGAATCGTCGGATCCGACGGTGCGAAGGCAACGGCGCCGATGGCGAGCGATTGCGCGGTGTCCATCACGGGAGTCCATGTGGTTCCCCCATCGACGGTGCGGTAGAGGCCGCCTTGGGCCGTACCTACGAAAGCGATGTCCGGATTTGCGGGGTGAACTGCGATCGCCGTGGTGCGCCCGCTAACAGGTGTCACCAGCACTTCGGTCTGTCCGTTCGGGATCGGCGCAGGACCGAGCTCGATCCAGGGCGAAGAGTTTACGGCGAGTTCAAACGCTGCCGGCGAATTCGGGCCCGCGTCGGCTGCACCCCGCGTCAGGTTCGTCAGCAGATCTGCCTGATCCGCTACCATCTGATCGATGGCTCGACCGCGCGCATGCGGGTCGAACGTCTCACCCGCTTCGAAGCCGCGGAGCGACAGGAAGTAATCAGCGCGGCGCCGCAGGTACTCTGTCTTGTCGATCAAGCCGGAGACGAGATCCTCATCAGCTAAATCCGGATCAATGATCCCCTCCGGATTTCCACCGGTGCCGGTAAGCTTGAGGGCCAGGATGACGAACAGCGCAAAGGCGCAGCTGAAGAGAACGACGGCAATTTTTCTGCGGGGCATATGAGGGTCCTGGCTGGTTTGGGTTTAGGGGAAACAAGTGAACGCTCGGCAGGCGGAGAACTCCGCCGCCGATTCTGGAGCTTCCAGCACGCCGCTCTTCGCGCGGGGTGCAGAAGTCATGAAAAGCACTCGAGAGTTGTGGCCCAGCCGAGCGCGCGGGGAAGCCACACCTATTCTACGTCAGGCGCGCAGCAGCTGGGCGCATCGGCGGACGTTTTTAACGGCGGATAAACGTCGCCCACGCAGCTGCAAACGAACGTCCAGATCACGAGCTGCTGGCGCGCGATGCTTTGTTGTCCCGAGTCGGGCGCGAGAACGGAGCTATGGAACCGCGCGACGACAGCGCATCGCCTCCAGGTACGATGATCCGGAAAACGCCGTTGGCAGACGCTCTACACCCTACTTCCGCGGTGGCGTGATGATGATGATGCCCGCGAGCGCGAAGGTGATGGCGGCGGAGAGCAGGCAGTAATCGCAGTAAGCCTTGATCACGAACGCCTGCAAATAGAGGAGCCACAGAGTGCCGACGAACATGACGCCGATCATGATCGTAAGAACCCGTCGCGCCTTTTCCATTCCGAAGGCGGCCAGGGTCGCTGCGGCAAAGACGGTGAAATATCCGATCGCTCCCACGAGCGCCAACGGCACGCCGCCGACCGTGGCGTACTTGCTCGTCAGTACTTCGGAGCAGCGCGTCGAAGCGAGGCAGGTGACCGTTTCGCCCGAGAGATGCGACGCGGTGAGGTATGTGGCGTCGGCAAGGCCCGCGACAGCCAGCACGGCGCAGATCGAATACAGGATGACGCGCGTGCGGTCGCCGGTCGCGCTCGCGGCGGCGGTGGCGCCTTGCTTGCGGTTACGCCGACTCATTGTGCGCTGGCCTGTTTGTTGCCCTGCACAGCGGAGTCGATCGCGGTCTGCAGCCCCGTCATTGAGAACGACTCGGATGGGATCGCCTGGCCGTTGATGAAGATGCTCGGGGTGCGCGAAACGCCCATGGAGGTCGCGCGCTCCTGATCCGCCGTGACGCGCGCCTTCAGCTTCTCATCGTTCATGTCGCCCGCGAACCGCGTCGTGTCGAGATTGATGGAGGCGGCGTATTCAGTGAAAAGGCTGCGTGCATCTGCGGCTTTGCTCCAGGCCAACTGGTTCTTGAAGAGCAGGTCGTGCATTTCCCAAAACTTGCCCTGCAGTCCCGCGGCCTCCGCGGCGAGCGCCGCCGGCACCGCATTCGCGTGGTTTTTCAGCGGGTAATGACGGAAGACAACGCGCAGGCGATCGGCGTTCTTCTTCTCGAGTTCTTTGACGAGCCCGGAAATCCCACCGCACGGCGGACACTGGAAGTCTGCGAATTCCTCTATCGTGACCGTCGCCTTGGTGCTGCCGCGCATGTGTGCAGGTTTGGCACCGGGCTTTGCCCCAGCGGGATCGTGCACGTTCACGACGGAAGCGGCGGCGAGGCGCTGCTTTTTCGAGCGATAGACAGCGGCGCCTGTTGCGACCGCACTCAGCGCGATCGCGGCGATGATGACAAAGGGCAGATAACGCTTCATGGGC
The DNA here is from genome assembly GCA_902805675.1 of uncultured Chthoniobacterales bacterium. Classification (GTDB taxonomy): domain Bacteria; phylum Verrucomicrobiota; class Verrucomicrobiia; order Chthoniobacterales; family UBA10450; genus JACCTI01. Next base: position 26,500 of record CADCTA010000069.1, read on the forward strand.
AATGCGACGACGAACGATTGCGAACGTCCGCCGAATGGTTACGCGGAGACTCATGCGTCTCGGCGTAACCCTCAACAGCAAATTGCGCAGCCGTGGGTGTATTTGCGCCCGGCGGCCCGGGCCCCTTAGCACCGGAAACAAAACGGCCGGCGACGGAGGCCTTCGCCCCCACCGCCGGCCGTGAAATCAACCCGCCGCCCTCCGGCGGGCTAATGATCAGCGCGGATTGTAGATCTCCACCAACCCGACGCCGGTCTCGCCTTTGCCGCGAACGATCGCGGTGTAGAGCCCCGGTGGGAAACTACCGAACAAGACTGCTTCACGGTCATCGCTCGGCGCGAAGCCGGAGCTCTCGATCCGATTCCGGCCGTCGGAGTCCTTCCAGTTGTCGTTGAAGTCGGTTGAGTTTCCGTTCGCATCGAAGAGTTCGATGGTTGGATCCTGCAACCCTCCACTGACGCCGCGTGCGGCCAGCGATGGCCCGAGGGCGCGGAGAACGCCGTCAGCTTTTCCAGCAGCACTGGAGCCGACGATGAAACCGCCGATCAGGACGTCATCCGCCTCACCCACGAACGCGCGGGTGCTCAAGTTGCCGAGTCGCGGATCGCTCAGTCCATCGACATCGTAGATCTCGACGAGGCCAACGCCCTGCTCACCATTCTTCCCGGTGACGACGGCGGTGTATGCGCCAGGATCGAGCGTGCGGATGATTGCAGCTTCGCGATCATCTGTCGGGGCAATACTAGAGGCCTCAATGGCACCCTGATCCTGCGAATCCCGCCAGTTGTCGTTCTCGGCAATGACGTTGCTGTTGGAGTCGTTCAGCGTCAGGATGGGATCCTGAAGCGCGTTCGACACCCCACGGCTGCCGAGGGATGGCCCGATGGCGCGGAGTACGACGCGCTTCGGCGCGTTGCCGCTGATGATGAAGCCGCCGATCGAGACGCGATCACCTGACTGCACCGTGGCGCGAGTCGAGATGTTCAGGAACGTCGCTGGCGCAATGCCCGACACTGCGCACGAGGCGTTGCCCACAACCGTGTAGGTTCCTTCCGGACCGAAATCAGTCGAGGTGCTCTGGAGCCGCAGACCAGCGTCGGCGCGGTTGAAGAACACGCGTGGGTTCGTCGCAGCCAGACTGCTGCCAGGCTGGTAGGATCCAGGGCCGCCATCGAACGCTCTCAGCTTCTCCTTCGAAAGCACGATCCGGATCACGCCGGTTTTCACATCATACGTACCCTCGTCGACGTTACCGAGTTTGGTCGGCTGGTTCGTGTTCGGGTCGTTCGGTCCGACTGCGGTGCCCACGCCGAATTTGCCGTATTCGAATGTGGGAGCGCCGGTCGGCCCGGTCTTCATCGCGACGTAGGCACGGTCGTGAGACGTGTCCGGCGCCTGACGCTGCCAGATGATGAAGTATTGCGAATTCGGCGGCGGCGCGGTCGCTGGCGAGGGACCGACCTGCAACGTGAAGAAGAACTGATCCGCACCTTCGATGAACGGCTCGGCGACATGGAGGAACTTCACGTTCACACGTGGATCCGGTGGGACGTTCGCGCCCGTGTCGTTGTCTCCTCCGCTCGGTAGGACGTCGTTGCTGACCAGGATACCGGGGAGAGCGCAAGGCGTCTCCGTCGGTCCGCTGGGCGGCGCAAACGCCTTGCAGTACGGGCCTTCGCCGAGAGCATTGACGGCGGTAACGACGTAGAACTTGTCGCCGCTCGGTGGAGCGGTATCGACATAGCTAGGCTGCGTCACGACCGCGAGCGGCGGATCGGCAAACGGGCCATCGGGGCTGCCAGAACGATAGACACGGTATTGCGTGATCGCGGAGCCACCATCGTCCGGCGCCGCCCAGTTCAGGCTGACCTTGCTCCCATCGAAGTTGCCGCTGAGCAGCGGAGCGCCGGCGAGCGCGGGCTCGACTGTATCTTTGTCATTCACGGCGAACATCCGCTTGCCGCCAGATTGACGGGCGATGAACGCTTTGGCGGTGAAGGAGTTCGCGCCGCCGAGTTCACAACCGCCGATGCAACCGTCCTCGCCTGCGATAAGCACGCGACCCTGCTTGTCGATCTGGATATCGATGAAGTCGAGCAGATTGCGGCAAGTACCGCCGCCGCAGATCGGTCCGCGCTGAATCGGTCCTTCGGGGCTAATCCTCTGCACCGTCCAGGTGGCACCGCCGTCGAACGTACTTGCAACGTATTGATACCAGACGCCGCTGAAGAGTTTGGTATCGTCGTCCGCTCCGCCGGTGTGATCTTCGCCCGGCTTCTCTGCGTCCGGTGTGCCGATGAAGGTGAGCGTCGCGCGATCAGGATCGCCAACGGCCATGGCGGGGAATGCTGCGTGTTTGACGTCGGAGATGGTGGTGAGGTCGATCGGCGTAGACCATGTCTTGCCTTTGTCCTGCGAACGAGCGACGCCCGGCCGATTCGATTCATTAATGTCCGGAGTAGCGGGATCGTCAGCGAAGAGGAAGCCGACGTAGATATTATTACTGCGGAGCGCTTTTTCCTGCGGCGAGCACTCGCCTGGAGGACACCAGGAGGTGCCGACCGACGGGTCATCCTGAGCACCGCTACCGCGTGCGCCGGGAATCTGCCGCACCTGCCAGGTGGCGCCGTTGTTTTCCGAGACGACGACTGAAACCAACCCGTCGAAAAGAAGCGGCACGCCAGCCTGCTCGCACGCCTTGTCCGGGATGAACAGGGTGCCGTCTTCAGCGGTCTTGATATGGCCGTGCAACCCGGCGCAGTCGGTGACGAAGAAGAGCGGGCTCTGGATCGGGAAGGTAAAGCCGCCATCGACGCTGGTCTCGTTCGTCGCGGTGCCGATCGCCTGCGATGCGTAATACACGCCATTCGGATACGGAGTAGCACCCGGATTCGGGACCGGCGATCCACCGGAGGTCGGGATCAGCGGAGTGACGACCGTAGGAGGCGTCGGAGCGTGGAAAGGCCCGCCGCCGACGGTCTGGTGGTCGATACCACCCGAAGGCGCCGCGCCCTCGCTCTGGTACATCTGGTCACCATCGGTGTCGGTGAACTCAAGGGTGCTGCCGGCGGGAGTGAGCCCGGCTTCCTGTCCGACAAAAGTGCGGCCGGTCCAGTGATCGGTGTACATAATCGGGTCGTAGAAGACGCGAGTCGTGTTTGCTGTCAGCAGCGGGATCTGTCCCCAGTCGACGCTGGCTGGCGACGAGCAATCGTCGAAGTTCGCGCGGAGGAAGATGCTGTTCACACCGCCGTAGTAGAGCGAGGTGCCGCCGTTCGGAATGACGGGGTTCTCTGCGCCGGTCGCACGAACTCTATTCCGGAACGTCTGCGCTCCCGGGACGTTCTTCGGGCGGGAGACGTTCTCCGTCCTCCAGTTCACGCCCATCGTCGGCTCACCAGCGTCCTCCAAGACGCCGGGAGGCGCATAGTGGTTGACGAAGCGCGGTGTGCCTGGTGGCAGTGGAGGGGCGGTCGGTGCCGGCGTTGGGCCCGGATCTACCGGGTTCGTAATCGAAACGGCCTCGCCGTTGTAGCTTCGGCCGGGAGAAACGAGGAAGTAGACAACCTGAACGATGAAATCGCCGGTCCCGATCGCCTCCTCGCTGGGGTCGAGCGCGGTTTCTTCAGTGCCACTGCTGGTCGCGCTGCTGCCAACCTGCGGACCCGACGGCCTACCTGTCGCCGGCGCTGTGTTAGCCCCCTTGTAGATGAAGAGGTCGACATCGTCACCCGCGCCTGGCGCGATCACTTTCACGCGCGCCTTTTTACCCGCCCAATCGGCCGGGGTGCCGGAGAGGGTGAGCTTGAAGTTGTCGCAATTCACGCCGACGACACACGAGTTAGGATCCGGGGCTACCCCGCCGGCGGGTCCCGGGGCGGCAAAGCCAGCCCACGTCACGGCAGCGGGGGCGCCAGGAATGAGTGTTCCGTTGGGAGGCGTCGCCGCAATGCTGACGAATGCGAGCAGGCCGGCCGTCAAAAAGAAGACGAACGCTGTGATGATACGGACATTGAAGCGGCCGGAATCAGAGGGAGTTTTTTTCATAGGAGGGTTGTTGCCGCCGGAGAATAGCGGCGAGCGGTTTTCATCGACGCCGCGTTTGAAGGTGCGGCGTCGAAAGAGGAATACATTCGGAGGTGAGCCGCGCCTTGCGGCCCATTATATTTACGATCAAGCTGCTCCAATCGGATGCCTAACCCATGAGAAAAATCCCTACCTGGACGATAAAACGCGTTTCCGTCGCCGGTCTGTTCCTCGCAGCTACGCTCGCCAGTTGCTCGAAACGGGATACACCTGCCTCTTCGGTAGAATCCACAGCGGATCGGCCCGGCGAAGTCGCCGCCGAGCCGGATGCACCAACTGGCACGGCCGCTTTCGACGCCTGCAAACTGCTCTCGAACGAAGAGATTGCCTCGATCCAGGGAGAAGCGCCCGCACGGACGCAGTTGGTGGGCGAATCGAGCGGACAGCTCTCGGTCTCGCAGTGCAATTTCCTGCTGCCGTCTGGGTCGAACTCGATGGCGGTTCGCGTGATCGAGCGAGGCAATGGTCCAAGCGCGCGCGACCCTAAAGAAGTCTGGCACGAAACGTTTCAGCGGCCCGCACTCGACGCGGCGAGCGCGAGGTACGCAAAAAAGCACGAGAAAGTAGAGGGCGTAGGCGAAGAAGCGTTCTGGCTTGGGAACGCGAAGTCCGGCGGGTTGCACGTCCTGACCGGCAATCGCTACATCAGAGTCAATGCCGGTGGCCAGGAGGAGATCCCAGCAAAGATCGAAAAATGCTCAAAGCTGGCGGAGTTGATTCTCCCTCGTCTGAACGCGGAAAAATGACGACCGCGCCGAAGCGGTAACTCCCGCTCTGTTTCGTAACCGGTTCGCCGCGGCGCGGCTGCTCGCTCACTTCGGGCAATGGAACGGCCGTGTCGTGCGATCGTGCCATTGCCTCGGCAACGTGGAGCCGTCGAGCGAACGGCCCTGACCAGCTCGACGACGCACCGCTACTCTGAATCGTCCGTTTCCGGCGGATCCGGCAGAGTGGGATCGAACGCGAGGATGGAGATGCGGACTGCGCGGCTTTCGGTGCCGAACGCAGTGATGCGGAAGTGAATGTTGTCGCGCGTCGCGTTCCACGCCGCTGCATGCGGCGCGTTCGTGACGGCGCGGCTGAGATCGCCGATTTCGCTAAATGGTTTCGGCTTGTCCGGGCGAAACACTGCGCGGAGGCGCGTGATCTTCCCGTCGCGGTTTGCCCAAGCCATAACCCAGTCGTACTCGGTCTCGAGTAGCTTCCAGTAGATGCGCGTGCCCAACTTCTCCCGCTCGTCGCGCAGCGCTTCTGGATCGCGCAGCGGATTCATCTTCTCCCGCGCTTCTTTCATCGTCATGCCGATGCGAAGACCGAGGATCTCACCGGACTGTTCGACCGTCGGCGCCGACGGCTGCGGTTGATCTGCGCGCGGCGTGTCCTCGGCGCGCACGCTGCCCACAACGAAGAGGGTTACGCAAATTAGCGAGAGAGCGGGCTGGATCTTCATCGGCTCATCGGGGATGCAGCGCGTGTTGCGGAAAGAGAAGAGCTGCTTCCCGCGAGGAGAAGCAGCTCTTCCGCTAGCCACATTTCTGTGCCGGGCGGTCAGTCAAGCCGGTAGATTTCGACCACGCCGTTGCCGGTCCCGTTGTCCACGCCATTGACCACTGCGGTGTAAAGCCCAGGGCCGAGTGGGAGCAGGATTGCCGATTCCGCGTCATTCGTCGGCGCGATTCCAGTCGCGGTGATCTCGCCCGCATTCGGCGCATCTTTCCAGTTGTCGTTCGTCGCGAGCGAATCGCCGTTGCCGTTGAACAACTGCATCGTGGGATTCGCGAGCGCATTCGGCAGCGAGCCGGAAAGCGATGGTCCGATCCCGCGCAGCAGCACACGCTTCGGTGTCACGCCGTTCAGGATCACGCCGCCGACGAGGATGTTATCACCAGTGGATACAAAGGCACGCGCGGCGAGGTTCGCCAGCTCCGGGCCGGCCGTTGGCTCAAGGTCGTAGATTTCCACGACGCCGATGCCTTGGCTTCCGTTCGCGCCTTGCAGGACCGCCGTGTAAGTGCCCGGTGCTAGTGTCATGACGATGGCCGCCTCATTGTCGTCCGACGGCGCGATGCCGGTGTCCTGGATCTCCTGTTGTTGCGAGCTCTGGCGCCAGTTGTCGTTCTGCTGAAGCACCGCGCCGCTCTCGCCACGCAGGTCGACGATTGGGTCTGCCAGCCGTCCAGGCAGCGGTGCGTCACCGGATTTCAGCGACGATCCGATTCCGCGGATCATCACGCGTTTGCTGCCGGAGCCTCGGACGATGAACCCACCGATGCCGATGTTGTCGTTCTGCTGCACGAGCGAGCGACCAGCGATATTCGCGAGCCGAATCGCTGGCGCCGGCGTCGAGGTCGGCGGTGGCG
>CADCTA010000070.1 GCA_902805675.1 uncultured Chthoniobacterales bacterium
TGCTGCAATTCCCAACTTAAGATGCGCGGTGTCACGGCTGTTTTCCCGAGCGGCTGGAAGGTGAGGGAGCCGCGCGGACGAGCATCTTAGAAGGAACGCAGCAGCCGGAGCACGGAAAAATTCTGGAAAAAGATCGGCAGCCTGTCTGGTCGGTGGCGCGTCGTTCGTTGGACTGGTAGAACCCAACCACCACACCATGTCTCAACCAGCCAACGCTCCACTGATTCAACCGTATCTCTTCTTCAACGGCCGCTGCGAGGAAGCGGTCGAGTTCTACCGCCAAGCTATCGGCGCCGAGGTCTTTATGATGATGCGCTTCGACGAAGCGCCGGACCCGCCGCCGCCAGGGATGGTCCCTCCGGGCTGGGAGAAGAAGGTGATGCACTCCGCGTTGCGAGTCGGCGACGCCATTCTCATGGCGTCGGACGGATGCAGCGATGGTCCGGCGTTCGCCGGGTTCTCCCTCTCACTAACGCTGCCAAACGCCGACGAAGTCGATCGCGCCTTCGCGGCTCTCGGAGAAGGCGGTGAAGTGCAGATGCCGCTCGGCGAAACGTTCTGGTCGCCACGGTTCGGCATGGTGAAAGATCGCTTCGGTGTCGCCTGGATGGTTCAGCTTCCGCACAAGCAATCGAGTTGATGCCGCGCCACCTCGCGCATTAAAACAGCAGTATGAGCAGCGTGCGAGTTCTGGTCGGGACGCGGAAAGGCGCGTTCGTTCTCACGGCGGACGGCAAGCGCGAGAACTGGAAGGTGGATGGCCCGCACTTCGGCGGGTGGGAGATGTATCACCTGAAGGGCTCGCCGGTTGATCCGAACCGCATCTACGCGTCGCAGACGAGCGGGTGGTTTGGGCAACAGGTGCAGCGCTCCGACGACGGCGGCGCAACGTGGCAGCCGGTCGGGAACGAGTTCGTCTATGATGGGACGCCCGGCACGCACCAGTGGTACGATGGCACGCAGCATCCGTGGGAGTTCAAGCGGGTGTGGCACTTCGAGCCGTCGCTTACCGATCCGGACACCGTTTACGCCGGCGCTGAAGACGCATCGCTTTTCCGCACCACCGATGGCGGGAAATCGTGGCACGAGCTCGCCGGGTTGCGCAGCACGAAAGGAAACCTCTGGCAGCCCGGCGCCGGCGGGATGTGTCTGCACACAATCGTGCTGGATCCGACGAACCCCGACCGGATGTTCATCGCGATCTCGGCCGCGGGAGCATTCCGCACCGACGACGGCGGTAAGACGTGGCAGCCGATTAATCGCGGCCTCAAGTCACCGTATGAATTGCCGGATCCGGACGCGGAAGTCGGGCACTGCGTGCACCGGCTGGCGATGCATCCTTCACGTCCCGGCGTACTGTTCATGCAGAAGCACTGGGATGTGATGCGCAGCGATGATGCTGGCGAAATGTGGCACGAGGTGAGCGGTGATCTGCCGAGCGACTTCGGGTTCCCGATCGATGTGCATGCGCACGAGCCGGAGACGATTTACGTCGTACCAATCAAGAGCGACTCGGAGCATTATCCGCCCGATGGGAAGCTCCGCGTTTACCGGAGCCGCACCGGTGGCAACGAATGGGAAGGCCTCACGCAAGGACTCCCGCAGAGCGACTGCTACGTGAACGTGCTGCGTGACGCGATGGCGGTGGACTCGCTGGACGAATGCGGCGTCTACTTCGGCACCACGGGCGGCCAAGTTTATGCGTCGGCTGATTCGGGAGATACGTGGAAGCCGATCGTCCGTGATTTGCCGGCGGTGCTCTCGGTGGAAGTACAGACGCTGCGATGATACGCGTCGTGCTGCCGCATCATCTCCGCACGCTCGCGCGTGTGGGCGATGAGGTGCAGATCGAGGTGTCGCAGCCAATCACGCTCGGTGCGGTGCTGGATGCGGTTGAGGCAACGTATCCGGCTCTGCGCGGGACCATCCGCGATCACGGCACGCTCAAGCGTCGCCCGTTCGTCCGCTTCTTCGCATGCGAGCAAGATCTCTCGCATGAACCACCCGACGCCCCGCTGCCCGCTGCTGTTGCAGCGGGCGCGGAGCCGTTTTTCGTCGTTGGCGCAATGGCGGGCGGGTAGGGACGCCGCGCTGCGGCGTCCGAGGCGCGTGGCAGGACGCGTCAACGTCGCATGTGCGTGACGTAGCGACGCCGCCCGGACATCGCAGCGCGATGTCCCTACCAGGCTACGACGAGCGCAGAGCGACCATCGGGTCGACCCGCGTCGCCCGCAGCGCCGGGATGTAGCTCGCCAGCAACGCGACGGCGAGCAGCACCACCGAGATCGTCAAAAACGTGAGCGGATCCGTCGCGCTAACGCCGAAGAGCAGGCTCGCCATGACTCGCGTCAGCACGATCGCTGCGCCGAGCCCGATGACCAATCCAAGGCCGACCAGCTTCAGCGATTGCAAGACCGTCATCTTCAACACGTCGCTGCGCTGCGCGCCGAGCGCCATGCGGATGCCGATCTCACGCGTTTGCTGCGCGACCGAGTAACTCATCACGCCGTAAATGCCAACGGCGGCAAGGACGAGCGCCACGCCGGCAAAGATCGCGAGGAGCAGCATGCTGAACCGCTGGCGCGCGACCGCTCGCGACACGACCTGCTCCATCGAGTTCATGTTCGAGACCGGCTGGTCCTTGTCGACCGCCCAGACGGCATTGCGGACGGCGGGCGCGATGCTCATTGGCTCCACTGCCGTGCGCACGACGAGCGCATTGGGCATGAGGCTCCTCAGCTGCCGATACGAGAAGTACATCTGCATCTTCGGCTCGGCGACGAAGTCGTTCTGCCGCACGTCTTTCACCACGCCGATCACCGTGCGCCAGGGCGCATCCGACGTCGTCGAGACGTTCTTCAGCCGTTTCCCGATCGGATCAGAGTTCGGCCAGTAGTGACGGGCGGTTTTCTCGCTCACCACGACCGCGAGATCCGTGTCGGCGGTGTCCTGTTCCGTGAAATCGCGCCCGCGCACCAGCGGGATTCCCATCGTGCTGAAGTATCCCGGACCGATCGCCCTGAAGATGACATCCGGCCGCTGATCCGGCGGCGGATCGGGCAGACCTTCGACGCCAATCGGCATCGAGTCGCCATTGTAGGTGAATGGCAGGTTGCCAGCGATCGCGACCGACTGCACGCCGGGGATCGCCTGGACGTGTCGCACCACTTCATCAAAGAAGGCGACCCGCCGCGGCGTGTCGGGGTACTTTACCTGGGACAAGTCGATGTTCATCCCGAGGAGGCGATCAACGCGGAAGCCTGGGTCCAAATTACGCAGGTGCATGAAGCTATTGATCATTAACCCGGCGCCGATCAGCAGGATGAAAGAGATCGCCACTTCTGCGACGACGAGGCCGCTGCGGAGGCGCTTGCCGCGCGAGCCAGCACCGGAATCGCGGCCGCCTTCCTTGAGCGTGTCGTTCAGATTGAAGTGCGATGCCTGACTGGCGGGAGCGAGGCCGAAGATGACACCAGTCACCAGCGCGACGAGCAGCGTGAAGAGCAGAACCTTGGCGTCGATGTTGATCGCGGTTGCCTGCGCCAGGTCCGGCGGGATGAAGCCCGTCAGCACACGCAGCCCTGCCCAGGCAAAGCCCAATCCGACCACCGCGCCGGCGAGGGACAGCATCACGCTTTCGACGAGAAGTTGTTTCGTCAGGCGAGCGCGATCCGCCCCGAGCGCGAGTCGCAGCGCGATTTCTTTCTGACGGACGGCGGCGCGCGCCAGCAGCAGGTTCGCGACGTTGGCGCAGGCAATCAGAAGGACAAAGGCAACCGCGCCGAGCAGAATCAGCAGGGCCGGCTTCATGTTGCCGACGATCTCTTCGTGCAGCGGGTTCACGCTCGCGCCGATGCGGGTGTTGTACTCGGGATATTGCTGCGCGAGCCGCGCCGCGATCGTCTCCATCTCGGCCTTGGCCGCGTTCAAGGTGAGGCCTGGTTTCAGCCGCGCGACGGTTTGCAGGAAGTGATTACCGCGCCCGGCAGCCTCCTGCGGCGGAAACGCGATCGGCACCCACACTTGATCGTGCCAGTTGCCGAATGCCGGCAGCCGCACGTTCGCCGGCAGCACGCCGACGATCGTGTAGCTTTCGCCACTTAGCATGATCGCGCGGCCGATCACCCCGGGATCCGAGCCGAAGCGCCGCCGCCACAGCATCTCGTTCAAGAGCGCGACGCGTGTCCCGGGTTGATCCTCCTCCTGCACGAAGGTGCGACCGAGCAGCGGCTGCACGCCTAACAAGTCGAACGTGTTGGCCGAGACACGCCGGCCATCGAGGCGCTCCGGCTCGCCCATGCCGCTGAGATTGAAGCTGCGCGTCGCCATCGCGGACATGCCGCTGAAGACGGTGTTTTGCTCGCGCCAATCGAGGAAGTTTGCGGGCGAAGGAGTGTTTTTCGGGAACCCGAGGTGAGCGGCGCTCTCCCAAACGACCACGAGCTGATCGGGATTCTTGAACGGCAAGGGCCGCAAGAGGATCGCGTTGACGACGCTGAAGATGGCGCTGTTTGCACCGATCCCGAGGGCGAGTGCGAGCACCGCGATGATGGTGAACGCGGGGCTCTTCATCAGGATCCGCAGCCCGTAACGGACGTCTTGTGCCAGGTCGCTAAACATAGTGGTTCTCCGTGGTTCTCCGAGCGGCATCTGGTCGGCCGGCGCGCGCCGCTCGACGCGCGTCAGCTCTGCTATCAAATTGCTTTGGTCTAACGAGTGGAGCACCGACTCGCGCGCCTCTTCCTCGGTCGTGGCGCCGCGGAAGGTGTGTTCGTATTGCTCCTCGAGGTGCTGCGAAAGCTCCTCCACGATCTCGTGCTCGCGGACGGGCGGGAGCCGCATTCCCGCCAGCCGCTGCCGGATCTCCTCGGCGAAATCAGGCATGCTGAATACCGGTGATCCGGCTGATGGCCTCGACGAACTCGCGCCAGCCATCGCGTTGCGCCGCCAGCACCTTCGTCCCTGCTGGCGTTAGTTTGTAGAAACGCCGGCGCCGCTGCCCGGCCTTCTCCACCCAGCGACCACGAATCCAGCCGCGCTTCTCAAGGCGGTAGAGCAGGGGATATAGCGAAGCGACGTTGAACTTCAGGGCACCGTCCGAACGCAGCTCGATCAGCTGCCCGATTTCATATCCGTGGCGCGGGCGATCCTCGACCAGCGAGAGAATCAATAGTTCGGCACTGCCTTTCTTGAGTTCGCGATCGAGGTGGCGTGAAGACATATGTGCTATAGCCATATATGTTAAAGCAGCACAGGGGGTGTCAATCACGAACATGGCTTAGGTGAGATGCCGACCGCGGACGTTTGGATTCAAGAATTTCTTCTCAGCGCTGATCTGGCGGCTAACTAGTAGACGTCGCCGGATTAGAGTCTTGTCTGTCATTCCGCGCCGAGTGAGGAATCCCTTGCTGCCTCTGGGGCCCGGTGTGTTGCGCGCAGCAGAAGTATGCGATGTCCCGACTTGGCTCGACATGAAAAGGGTGCGCTCACCGGTAACCGCTCGTCATCTGTCATTCCGACCGCAGTGGAGGAATCGCTTACTGCATCTGAGGCCGAGCGTGTTGTGCGCAGCAGAAGTATGCGATGTCTCGACTCCGCTCGACATGACAATGCTGAGCTGGTCATGAGAGACAATGAAGCCGCTCTGGCGAACGCCCAGAGGAGCTGTAGGCAGGTGCGATTCGTTCGCGAGCGTGTCCTGCGTAAAGTGCACGCGTGCCGCTGATCGCTCTCGCACTGGTGTTGCTGATGCCAATCCTGTTCGTCCTCGCGACGCCGCTCATGATTGTGCAGCGGTTCCGCATGGGCACGGCGCGGCGGCCCGGCCGCGGCTGGGTGGCGACACTGAACCTGGCGGCGGTCATCTTCTCGGTAGGCGTTTTCGTTGTCGCGGCGGCGATCACCACCTTCTGGGTGCCACACGCGCTCGGATATTCGCTGATCGGTCTCTTGGTTGGCGGACTGCTCGGAATCGCCGGCCTTGCTTTGACGCGCTGGGAACGCACGCCGGGCGCGCTGCACTACACGCCGAATCGCTGGCTGGTGTTGCTCATCACCGTCGCTGTAGCGGCGCGGCTGCTCTACGGGTTCGCGCGCGCATGGAACGCGTGGAGCGCAGATGCAGGTGGCCAGTCGTGGATCGCGGCCGCTGGCGTGGCGCAGTCGATGGGCGTGGGAGCTGCGGTGCTTGGGTACTACGCGATCTATGCGGCCGGGGTGTGGTTCCGAGTCAGGCGGCATCGTCGGCAAGCGAGCGGTTACCGCGGTTGGGCCAAGGTGATTCGATGAACGCTTCCTCGACGCGCGACCTCGCCTCGCCACTCGAAGCTAGCGGCGGGACCGAGTTGCCAGACGCATTCTCGATCGAAGACGAGAAGTTCGACCAGATCTACCCACCACTCGTCCGGACGCTCTCCTCCATCTTCTGGACTCCTGTCGCGGTGGCTGCCGAAGCGGCGCGGCTCCTGGTGACCAGGCCCGGCGCACGCGTCCTCGACGTCGGCTGCGGAGCAGGCAAGTTCTGCCTCATCGCGGCGACGCTGACCGACGGCCGTTTCACCGGCGTGGAGCAGCGAGCAGAACTTGTGAGCGCTGCTCGAGATGCTGCCGCGCAACTCGGCGCGGCGGGCGTCGAATTCCTCCACGCGAACATCATGGATGTGGCCTTCGCTGACTACGACGCGTTCTACATCTTCAATCCGTTCGAAGAACACCTGCACGGCCACAAGATCGACTCGGCCGTGCCGCTCTCGCCGGAGTTGTTCGAGCGCTACACGAGCTACGTGTCGGGCCAGCTTGGGCTACAGCCGCTCGGTACGCGCGTGGTCACATACATGGGCTACGCAGACGACATCCCGGCGTGTTACGACTGCGAAGCCACGTTCTTCAACGACGACGTGAAGCTCTGGATTAAGACCCGCGAGTATGATCCGGCGCTCGAGCGGCTGGGTCTCACGACGCGGCGGAGCTATCGTGGATCGCAAGGCTGGGCACCGCCGCGGAGGTGACGGCAGCCGGAACGGGATCAGCGCAGAACAGCGCCTAGCACTAGCCCGAGCGCAATAATCGTGATCGCGCCGAGCACCGTATAGACGACGAAATCCTGCCGTCGCGCGCGGCGGGCAGCTTCCGCGTAAGGAATGCGCGTGAAGCTCACCATCGTGTAGAGCGGCAGGTAGGTGCCGGGGAGCAGGCGCTCGAGCGCGTGGTCGAGCTTCTTCTTCGCGCGGAATACCGGCGAGGCGGTCTTGTCGCGCATCTCGACGAAATTCTGCACCGCGAGGTCCGCGAGAGCGTCGCCATTCGGTTTCCGGCGCGTGAAATACTCCGCGAACGCGCGTGTGCGGTCGTCACTGAACTCGGCGAGGCATTCATCCAGCACCGCGCAATCTTCGAACGCGGCGTTCATCCCCTGGCCATAGAATGGCACCACCGCGTGAGCGGCGTCGCCGAGCAGCGCGGCCTTGTCGCGATGGTGCCACGGAGCGCAGCGGATGGTGACGAGCGAGCCCGTGGGATTGCTGCGGTAGTCTTCGAGCAGGTCCGGCATCATCGGCACCGCGTCCGGGAATTCCTCGCCGAAGAAGCGGCGAACCTCGTCGTCGGTCCGTGTCGTCGCGAAGCTGCGTGGCCCCTCCCATTGCCAGAAGAGCGTGCAGGTGAACGAGCCGTCTGGGTTCGGCAGCGCGATCATCATGAAGCTGTTCCGGGGCCATATGTGGAGCGCGTGCTTCTCCATTCGCCAGCTGCCGTCAGCGCCCGGTGGGATGGTCAACTCCTTGTAGCCGTGGGCCAAATACGTCTGGCTGTAGTCGAAGCGCTGCACTCGCTGGATCCCGCGGCGAACCACCGAGAATGCGCCATCCACGCCGATAATTGCATCGCCCCTGGCTTCCACCTTTTGCTCACTCTCTGTGTTGAGCAGCTGCGCGGACGGAGCCTCGATGTCCACCGCGGTGCACTTATGGTTGAAATGGACCCGCACGTTTTCGTAACGCCGCGCGGCGTCGATCGTGACGGTGTTGAGCGCGCCGCGTCCAATCGAGTTGATGCACTTGTTCGGGTCGGCGTCGTAAGCGGTGAAATGCAAATCGCCTGATTTGTCGTGAATCATCCGGCCGCGCATCGGGATGGCGTGCCGCATCACTTCCGCCGCCACGCCGAGCTGCTCGAGCGCGTGAATGCCACGCGTGGAGAGCGCGAGATTAATCGAGCGGCCGCCGACGAGGTTGCCGGCGTGCGGATCAGGCCGGCGCTCGTAAAGATCGACCTCGTGCCCACGGCGGCCTAGGAATGCTGCCATCATTCCGCCGGCGAGGCCGCTGCCGATGAGGGTGAACTTGGGCACCGGGAAGGATTGGACCGGATCGACGCCTCAGGAAAGCAGGAAAGCGCGTGGCACTGCGGCTGCTCAGAGAGGGGCAGCATGTTCACTGATCCGACCCTCGATCGCGCCAAGGCCGTCAATAGCCTCGCGCTAAAAGCGATTCTACTGGTCGACGACGACAAGCAGCTCGCATCGACGCTGCAGTGGATTCTCGCCGACGAGGATTTCCTCGTGGATGTGGCGCATGATGGCGAAGAGGCCGCGCTGAAGTTGAAGGCGCACGAGTACGATGCGGTCGTCTGCGACATGATGATGCCGCGGCTGCGCGGCGATGAGTTTTACCTGAAGGCGCGCGAGATGCGGCCCGAGCTGTCGCGCCGGTTCATTTTCATTACCGGCTATCCGAGCGATCAGAACATTAATGATTTCCTGACCGGCAACGATGTCGACTATCTCGTGAAGCCGTTCCCGGTTCAGAGGCTCATCAAGCGGGTCAAAGACCTGCTCGGGTAGTCCGCCAAGGGATGCGCCACTCGAGCGCGCGCGTCGGCTAATGATGCTGTGCGAGCAGCTGCGCGAACCTCCAGACCTCGTGGAAGGTGTTGTAGAGCGGCGTCGGTGCAGCGCGGATCACGTTCGGCTCGCGGAAGTCGCATTTCACGCCGGCGGCTTCGAGTTTGGCGAATAGCTCCTTCGGGTGCTCGTGCGCGAGGATGGAAAGCTGGCAACCGCGCGCCTGCGGGTCGCGCGGCGTGATGACGGTAAACGCACCTGAGCCGATCTGGTCGAGCAGGAACTCCAGATAGCCGGTGAGCTTTACGGATTTCGCGCGGAGCGCTTCCATCCCGCCGGCTTCATCGAAGATCGCAAACGACGAACGCAGCGGCGCCATGGAAAAGATCGGCGGGTTGCTGATCGCCCACGAATCGGCCGATGGCACCGGCACGAACTCCGGGAGCAGCTGCATCTGGAAGCGCGTCGCTGGATCGTTGCCCCACCAGCCGGCCAACCTCGGGAGCTCGCGATTCATCGCGTGCCGCTCGTGCACGAATGCGCCGGCGACCGCGCCGGGGCCGGAATTGAGATACTTGTAGGAGCACCAGGCAGCGAAATCCACGTCCCAGTCATGCAGCGAGAGCGGGACGTTGCCGACGGCATGCGCGAGATCGATGCCTACGATGCAGCCGTGCTTGTGCGCTGCCGCGGTCACGCGCGCGATGTCGAAGAACTGGCCGGTGAAGAAGTTCACGCCGGCAAGCAGCACGAGCGCGATTTCGTCGCCTTGCTTCTCGAGCGTCGCTTCGATGTCTTCGGTGCGCGCGGCGAACTCTCCTTCACGCGCGCGGGCCAGCACGACGCCTTCTTTCGCAGCGAAGCCGTGATGCACGATCTGTGATTTGACCGCGTAGGTATCGGAGGGGAAAGCCGGCTCCTCCATCAGGATCTTGAAGCGGGACTTTGCCGGCCGATAAAACGTCGCCATCAGCAGGTGGAGGTTCACCGTCAGGCTGTTCATACAGACGACCTCGTGCGGGCCCGCGCCGACCAGCCGCGCGGCCGGTTCGCGCACCGTCTCGTGGTACGAATACCAGGGAGTCGAGCCCTCCAGGTGCGCATCGACGGCGAGTGCGGCCCAGTCGTCCAGCTCCTGATCAACGAAGGCGCGCGTAGTCTTGGGCATCAGGCCTAACGAGTTTCCGACCAGGTAAATGTAGGGCTGGCCATCTTTCGTCAGCGGAATGTGGAATCGCTCGCGGAAATGCCGCAGCGGATCTTCCGCATCGAGCTGCCGGGCGAAGTCTTCGTCAGGAGAAAGGTTCATCAGTGCACCTCCGTGATACGCAAAGCACGGTCCTCAGCAATGTCGGTGCGGTAGAGCCGTCGAATCATCGCCTGCCGATCGGCCGCTGCAGGCGGTTTGCAACGATGCCGAATAACAGCGTCGGTTCGGCTAACGAGTCGAGAGATGCTGCACGCGTTCATGCGTCGAGAAGCGATCAGCAGTTATGCCTAAAGCAACACCAAGCAAAAGCCTCGGGTCGAATTCACGCGGCGGCACGAGCGGTAATAAACGCGGCGGCGGAACGAGCAGGATGAAAGCGAAAGGCGGCGGCCAGCGTTCGAGCACCAAAGGTGGCTCGAGCAAGGCAACCGGCACGCGCGGTGCAAAGGGAAGCGGCGCATCGGGCGGCGGCGGCGGGAAGAAGAGCTCGCGACTGGCCGCGCGTGAAATGACCGGCACGAAGAAGGCTGGTCGCACTGGCGGTGGTGTAAAGTCTGGCAATCGCGGCGGAACGTCGAAGAAGGGCGGGCGCAGCAGTGCGGGTGGCGCGGATCGCACCGGCGAGTCGAACGTCCGCGGCGAAGGTTGAGCCTCGCATCCACTTTTGCGCGGTCATTCTGAGCGCAGCGGAGCGGAGTCGAAGAAATCCCGTGGCGTTACCTTCAAGCTCGCGCCACGGGATTCCTCGGCTGCGCTCGGAATGACAGGCGAAAAGTGCATGACCCCTCTAAGCGGCGCGTGAGGCAGGGACATCGCGCGGCGATGTCCGGCGAAACGCGGCTTCAGACGTGCGGCCGTCCTGCGTCCAAGCAACGCGCCTCGGACGCCGCCGCGTGGCGTCCCTACCGCTCGCGCTAGCTGCCGATCGCAGCGAGCTCTGCCTCGGCGCGGAGCCAGTGCTCTGCGGCTCGGCCTTCTGGGCGTCCTTCGTCTTCCCAGATCTCCTGCGCGCGCGCCGCGATGGCGTCGCGGAACTTGCCGGTCGGGAAGCCTTTCGTACCCGGTTCACCGAGCCCGGGCGTTTGGCCACGCCCCATTGCGTCCAGGTCGAATGCGTCTTCGATCGCTTCGGTCGCGGGCGGCGAAACGTTAGCCGGATGGCCGCCGCCGCTTACCGCGTCGCCGCCATGCGCGGGAGCCAGGAAGAGCATCGGGAGTTTGCTGACAGGATCGAGTTGCATACCGGAAGATCGCGCGCTGCGAGCTCGTCAGCTGCAAGGAAACGGAGAAGCGAGCCAGGTATCACCGCCAGCAGGGCGCCGCCGTTTCAGAAGCCTCGTGAGGCGTGCGCGCCCTCAGCTTTTCTTATTTTTATGACCCGATTCGTCCGTTTTTCCCGCGTTAATCAGTGAGCGCTCGTCCTACCGACGCGCGTCGCCGGCATGAATCCACTTCCCAGCAACATGAACGCCTCCCATTCCGACCCAAAGCAGCAGCGCAGCCGCCTGGCCGTGTATGAAGTGCGGCCGGCAACAACTGGCGAAGGATTTGATGTGATCTCGGAAGCGCTCTCCACGGGCCGCCTCCGGCTGAGCAAGCAGTACGTGGCGATCGGCTACGCGACCTTGCACAGCGGCTCGCATCCGTCGGTTATTCGGGTCTACGATGCAGCCGGCGAATTGATCGCGACGCATGAGCAGCCCGCCGGGCGCGACACTCTCGACGGGTGAGGTCTCGCCGCGGGCCGCTTTCTCGAGCCCGCGCGGGCGAAACGAGTTTCAGGTTGCCAAATCCCGAGCCGTGCGTTGCATAGAGCCTCTTATGCGTGAACTCATGCGCCTGTTCGCCGTCGCGCTGTGTGCCTCGGTTGTTGTCACCGTCGCGGAAGCACAGGACCGCCCGCAGTTCCGTCCGGCCGTGCTCGGCTCAGGACCTGATTCGTTGATCAACCGGATCGATGTGGATGCGCTCATCAAGGCGGGTCAGAAAGACGGCGCGGTGATGTTTTCCTCCCTCGTGAGCAAGACTGGCGCGGTCGTCCAGAGCCGCACATTCCGTGGCATGCCCGGCACCGCGCTACTCGAAGAGGAGCTGCGCAAGAAGCTGGCGGACGCGAAGTTCGCGCCGGCGATCTACAATCACCAGCCGGTGGACGTGATCCTTTCCGGGACGGTCATTTTCTTTTCCGACGCGAAGCCGCACGTGCGCATTTTCCTGAATCAGGACCCGAATGAGTTGAAGGCGGAGGCGGATTTCATCGCTCCACAGCCGGTGTTCGGTGGCGATTCGGGGTTCACCGGGCTCGATTATCCCACGGAGATACCGGTGCCGGTCAGCGCAGTCGTCGATTTGGGGTTGAACGTTGATGCCACTGGACGGTTGCGCGATCTCCGTGTCATCGCTGAGGAGCCGCCGCTGCTGGGGTTCGCCGAGCTAGCGAGGCGGGACATCGGGGCGGCGAAGTTTATCCCGGCTTTCCGCGATGGCGACGCGACGCAGTCGAATACAGTGTATTCGGTGTCGTACCAACCGGCAGACTGGGCAGCCAGCCTGGAGCAGCAGTAGCGTGCGCTCGGCTGCCGGCGACGTGGCGCCACATGATCCGCGGCTCTTTTTTTCAGCGCGACCCGCTGACGTGTGCCCGTGAACTGATCGGGACGGAACTCGTCTGGGGCGAGTGCGCGGGGATCGTGGTTGAGACGGAGGCGTATCTCGCGGAGAACGATGAGGCCTGCCATGCGTTCTTCCGGCCAAGCGTCCGCGCGTTTATCCAGCGGAACGATGGCGGCGCGGCCTACGTCTACCTGAATTACGGCGTTCACTGGATGCTGAATGCGCTCGTGAAGGGTGGCTCCGCGGACGGCTTCGTGCTGATCCGGGCGCTGGAGCCGACGCGCGGCATCGAGCTGATGCAGCAGCGTCGTGGCGTGAGCGACATCCGGCAGCTTTGCTCTGGGCCTGGCAAGCTGACGAAAGCGTTGGAGATCACGAGCGCCGATGATGAGCGAGACCTCTGCGAGGATGCGCGGCATTGCTTTGTGCAGGCGAGCGACGGCCGGGCGGATGTGGTGGCGGACCTGCGGATCGGTATCACGCGCTCGGCTGATTTGCCCTGGAGGTTTACGCTCCGCGGCAACCGGTTCATCAGCCGGCCGGTGAAGCTGAAGATTTAGTCGCACAGCACGCAGAGCATTTGCCGCCGGTGGTTCTTCGCGCGGCTGCGGTTAACGCTGCTGTAGTTGACGGCGAGAGGGGCGCGCGGAGCTTAGGCGTCGAATGTCAGGGACTAAACAGCGCGTCTTGCTCGGGATGAGCGGCGGCGTCGATTCCAGCGTCGCGGGATATCTGCTGCGCGAGCAGGGCTATGATGTGGTCGGCGTGACGATGAAGGTCTGGCCGCAGGACTGCATCTCGCGCGCGGAAGATAAGTGCTGCGGCCCACAAGCCGTGGCTGATGCGCGGAATGTGGCGCACGCGCTCGGCATCCCGCACTACGTGGTCGACGAGGCGGATCAATTCGAGCGTGTCGTGATCGACTACTTCTCGAGCGAGTACCAGGCGGGCCGGACGCCGAACCCCTGCGTGATGTGCAATGAGAAGCTGAAGTTCGGCAGCCTCTGGCAGAAGGCGCAGGCGCTCGGCTGCGAGTACATCGCCACCGGCCACTACGCGATCGTCGACCATCATCCCGACCGCGCCGTGCTGCGGAAAGGCGCCGATCCACGCAAGGACCAGTCGTATTTCCTCTTCAGCCTCCGGCAGCCGCAACTGCGCCGGGCACTCACGCCGCTCGGCGGGATGTCGAAGCCGGAAATCCGAGACATCGCCCGATCGCTTGGACTCAAAGTGGCGGAGAAAGTCGACAGCCAGGAGATCTGCTTCGTGCCGGGGAACGACTACAAGGCTTTCCTGCGCTCGCATCTCGGTGAGGGCGAGTTCCACGAGGGCGGGATCTACGATTTGCAGGGCACGTTCCTCGGCGAGCACGGCGGCATTGAGCTCTTCACGATCGGCCAGCGCAAAGGATTGCCCGGCGGTTCCGCGCAGCCGCGTTACGTAGTCGACATCGATCCGCAGACGAACCGCGTCATCGTCGGCAGCGCCGAGGATCTCGTCTCGGAGGAGTTCGAGATTGATCGGGTGAACTGGTCGAGTCGCGATGTTCCGGACGAGCCGATCGAAGTGACGGTGAAGATTCGCTACAGCCATCACGGCACGAAGGCGACGCTCTTCCCGCTCTCCGCCGACACCGCACGGATCGAGCTGCACGAGCCCCAGAAAGCGGTCACGCCGGGCCAGGCGGCGGTCTTCTACGATGGCGATGTTGTGCTGGGCGGCGGATGGATCTGCCGGCAGACGGCACTGGTTCCAGCCTGACGAATGGCTGAGGAAATCCTGCTCGCCATGAGCACGTTTCCCGACGCTCAGATCGCGCGCAGCGTCTCACGACAGCTGGTGGAACAGAAGCTCGCCGCGTGCGCAAACATCGGCGGTTGCGTGGAATCGATCTACCATTGGCAGGGCCAGATCGAGGAAGCGCAGGAGACGCTCGTGTTATTCAAAACGACACGTAGTCGCTTCGAGGAATTTCAACGGGTGCTTCGGTCGTTGCATCCGTATGAGGTGCCGGAGATCGTTGCTTTGCGCATCGCTGACGGGTTCCCGGGATATCTGCAGTGGGTCGAGAGTAGCTGCGCTTGATCCAGTCGCGGCGCCGTCTCGCGTTACTTCGCGGTGCTGCAATTAAGCCGGGTCATCCTGAGTCGCGAAGACGACGAAGGACCTCGCGCGGGGTGCTTCGTCATGCAGGCGTATCGGCAAAATCCGTCACCCTGCGCGAGGTCCCTCGCCGTCTGCGCGACTCGGGATGACCCGCGCCGCGTTGTGAGGGGTGCTAACGATGCCCACCCGGCGGTGCGCCGGTGCGAAACTCCCGGTGGCGAATCTGCCCGCCGGCCTTGGCCACGTACCCGCCGAGCGCCAGCGTGACCACGCTCAGCACCAGCACAGCGATCGAGAGCGGTGTCGCCGATCGCGGCCACTTCGCGGGCGCGATCAACGCCACGACCGTCAGCACCGTCAGCGCGCAGAACACGTAAATCACCTGCTCGGCGCGGCGCTCGTGTTCCTCCAGCCACTCGCGTCCGACATCATCGACAATGCCTTCCACGCGATCCTCTGCCGCGCCGCCCAGCAGGTAAACCGGCACGCCCGAAATCCCGCTGACGAGGATGATCACCAGCGTCGGGATCTGTGCCGCGCGGCTGCGTAGAAGCAGCGCGATGAGAAGCCCCAGCACACCGGCGCCGACGCCCCAGATCGGCATCGGATGCAACAGCGTGTGGAGGTACTCCGGCTGCCGCGTGAGCTGCGTGATTCTATCGAGCATTCCGTGATGATGCACCGGACGCGCGGCCATTTGCGTCGCGCGGCGCTGATGCCGGCGGAGCCGACTCGACAATGCGGGCCGCCCGATTGCCATTGATCAACTCGATCCGATCGGCTTTGCCGTACTTCTTCCAATCTTTCACCACGAAGTGCCACCACTCGGTGCGCAGGCCGTAGAATCCGGCACGAGCGAGCGCGGCCTGCAGCATCCGCAAGTGCCTCTTCACCAATTGGTCCGGCCCAGCGTAGTAAAGCGTCGCAGCCGGTTTGAACTCATCGAAATCGGTCGGCATCGCGACGTCATTTCCTTTCGCGTCCACGAGCGTCGCATCGACCGCTACGCCCCAGGTGTGGAGCGATCCGCCCGTCTTCGGATCGGCCACGTACTTGTTGTTAGGCGAAAGGCGCCAGAGTTGCTCGTGCGCGCTGTGCGGTCGGTAGGCGTCCCAAATTTTAATGCCGTAGCCGCGCTCGCGCAGCAGTCCCTGCGCGTAGGCGAGCTTGCGCGCCACACTCGGCCGGACCAGCGCTGGCGTGTTCTCCGGGTAGAGCGCCCGACCGGCGATGTTGCGCGTTCCGGCGTAGCGAAGTTCCACCACGATCGTCGGATCAACTGATCGCACGTCCACGAGATCCGGCTCCACCGGGTCGGCGGCGAACGCGCCAGAGCAGGCGGCGAGCAGAACGACAAGCGTGACCGCGGTGCGCGCGCTGCGGCCCCGATGAAAGTCGACGCGCGGCTGTGTGACGGCCCGGAAGATGGTGCCGCTGACCTGAGCAGCGGGCATTACTCGAGGTCGGCTACGGCAGGCGCCGGCGCGTTGCTCTTCGCGACACGCTGCAAGAGAAGGCGCGCGCTATTCTCCGGCACGATGAAGCGGACCTCGAGATCGGAGCCCTGCGTGATCACCTCCGGCGGCTGTGCGAAGAGGAGCAACTCCGAGTCCTGGAGGCGCAACCAACGCTGCGGCTCCTGGTGCATCTTTCCGGCAAGCTCTGCGGCTTGTTTCTCCGATTTCATCTTGATCAGTAGGCGGCCGCGGACGGGATTCTGCAGCGTCAGCGCGAGGCCGAGGATCTGCGCGGAATCGAGCAAGTCGCGCGTGAAGATCGGGCTGAAATAACGCGAGAGGCTGGGCGGATCGCTCGAAATGAGACGCACCGCAGTCTCCTGGTCGAGTGCTTGGAAACCATCGAACAGGCTGCCGGTGATCTTGAGATCCTGCTCGATGCCGAGGCGCACGCGCACGAGCTCTTCCACTTCCGCGGGCGCTCCAATGGCGAGCGTGCGCGGTCCGAGGCGGGCGAGCGCAAATTCCGGCCGCAGCCAGACCGGCAGGCCGCTGATCGGTTTCCGTTCGAACGTCTGATCCTGCGCGATGGATCGCATGACCGGCTGCACGTCGCTCTTTGCCTGCACGAGGACGAACTCACGAACTCCCGAATCTCCGCTCGTCATGGCCCGTGTCACGCGCACGACGTCGCGCGGCAAATTCAGCACCGGAGTGCGCTCGGCGTTCGCGGTCAGGCCATCCCAGATCGTCTGCCACTCGTCGCCCTGCTCTTTCTGCCAGCGTTTCGGCAATTCGTCGCGCTGCAGCTGCTGGGTGTTGATCGAAAGGATCGCCTCCGTCTCCTGGGGCAACCATTCGCGCTTGGCTGGTGATTGGAAGACGAGCGGGAGGATGATGGCGAGCAGCACGAGGACGGACAGGCCGCTGAAATAAAACTTACGCAGCTCCTGTTTATCGATCTGGCTCGAGAGCACGGCCAGCTCAGCTTTGTGCTGCGAGTGCTTCTCCACCGCGACGCGATGGCGTTGCACGTCCTCGAGCAGGTGAGGGGCGTTCGGTGGGGCGATGCCTTTCGTCGCGAGGTGCCGGCCGATGTTGAGATAAGCCGGGTTCTTCCGTTCCTCGACCGTCTGGTGCAACGCTCGCGCCTGCTTCAGCGCCTCCTGCTGCGCGCGGCTGTTTTCATTCAATGCCCGGTCGCGCGCTTCGTACTCGCCGCGGATGGCAGCGATTCTTTTGTCGATCCCATCGAGCTCGGCCTGCTGCGCAGTGAGGGTCTCTTTCGCACTGCGGCAGGCATCCGCGCTGCCGAGTCGTGCGCGCTCGATCTCCGCCCGCTGCTCGGGTAATTGCGCGCGGCGGCTGCTGAGCGTACTCGCCTGCGTGTCAAAGTCCGCCGGGGGCGGAACGATCGCCTGCAGCGCGGCTAGCTTCTCCAGGAGCTCGCGATCGGCGGCGTCGTTGTCCTGCAATCGGCGCTCCACTCCGGCGAGCTCACGATTGCATAAGTCCGCCGCGCTTTTCGCCTGATTGCGGCGTTCGACGACCGGCTTCTTTTCCTCTTCGAGCTGGGCGAGCGCGGTGTTCAGCTCCGTCGCGTTTTGCTGTCGATTTGTCTCGATCTGCTTGAGCGCTTCTTCGATCTGCGAAATCTGGACGGCGACTTCCTTCTGCTCCTGCTCGAGCTTCTTCAGCGCGACGATCTCATTGCGCACCTCCGGGAAGTTGACCGCTTGCGACGTGCCCTCGCGGCCGAGCGCGATCTCGGCACGCTGGAGCACGCGCTTTTCGTGGCGCAACGCCATGCGGGTCTTCTGGCGCCGGACCTTAAGCCCAATCTCCCGAAGACCTGTGCGGATGAAACTCACGTGGAAACGCTACGTGTAGCGGCGCTTATGCCAAGCGCTGCTTGGCCGCGTCATTCCGACCGCAGCGAAGCGAAGTGGAGGAATCCCGTGGTTCCGCCAATCGGGTTAACGCACGGGATTCCTCGACTTCGCTCGGAATGACGGCGCGGCTGTCAGTCACTCGTCCGCGCTGAGCTTCGCCAATACTGCGAAGTCCTCGAGTGTCGTGGTATCGCCGGTGACCGCCTTGCCACTCGCGATCTCCTTCAGGAGCCGGCGCATGATTTTGCCGCTGCGCGTCTTCGGGAGGCCTTCAGCGAAGCGGATTTCGTCCGGCTTTGCGATCGCGCCGATATGCACGCCCACGTGCTTGCGAAGTTCTTCTTTTAAGGCGGGCGTCGCGTTTACGCCGGTCTTTACCGTGACGAAGGCGACGACGCCCTGACCCTTCAGCTCATCAGGTCGGCCGACCACCGCTGCCTCTGCAACTGCCGCGTGGCTGACGAGCGCGCTCTCAATCTCTGAGGTGCCGAGTCGATGGCCGGCGACATTCAGCACGTCATCGATGCGGCCGACGATCCAGAAGTAGCCATCCTTATCGCGCCGCGCGCCGTCGCCAGTCAGGTAGCTGCCTTTGAACTCACTCCAATACTGCTTTTTGTAGCGCTCCTTGTCGCCGTAGATCGTGCGGAGCATCGACGGCCACGGGCGGCGGACGATGAGCTTTCCGCCGACGTTCGGCGGCACTTCGTTGCCCTTTTCGTCGACGATGGCCGGATCAATGCCGAAGAACGGCAACGTCGCGCTGCCGGGCTTTGTCGGGATCGCACCGGGGAGAGGGGAGATCATGATGGCGCCCGTTTCCGTCTGCCACCAGGTATCGACGATCGGGCAGCGCCCGCCGCCGATCTTCTCGTGATACCACATCCAAGCCTCGGGGTTGATCGGCTCGCCGACAGAACCGAGCAGCCTTAGCGATGAGAGATCGTGCTTCTTGATCCAGCTGTCGCCCCAGCGGATGAACGCGCGGATCGCAGTCGGCGCGGTGTAGAGGATGTTGACGCTGTATTCCTCGATCAACCGCCAGAAGCGGTCCGGCTCCGGCCAGTTCGGCGCGCCTTCATACATCAGCGTGGTCGCGCCGTTGGCGAGCGGACCGTAGACGACATAGCTGTGCCCAGTGACCCAACCGACGTCGGCTGTGCACCAGTAAACGTCGTCGTCCCGCAGATCGAAGACGTACTTCGTCGTTGCATAGGTGCCGACGAGATAGCCGCCGGTGGTGTGGAGGATGCCCTTCGGCTTTCCCGTCGAGCCGCTGGTGTAGAGAATGTAGAGCGGGTGCTCGCTATCGAGCGCTACAGGCGGGCAGTTCGCGTCGACATACTCGAGCTCGCGATGCCACCAGACGTCGCGGCCCTCCTCGATGTGGACGTCGTTCCCTGCGCGGCGGAAGACGATGACTCGCTTGATCGCCGTCTCGCCCCGCAGCGCGTCATCGACGTTCTTCTTCAGCGGAACGATCGTGCCGCGCCGGTAGCTCCCATCGGCGGTGATCACGGCAGTCGCCCCGCTGTCGGCGATCCGATCACGAATGCTGTCGGCACTGAACCCACCGAAGACGACGGAATGCACCGCACCAATTCGTGCGCAGGCCAGCATCGCGATCGCCGCTTCGGGGATCGTCGGCATGTAGATGATGACGCGATCGCCTTTGCGAATTCCGTTCCGCTTCAGCACGTTTGCGAAGCGGCAGACATCGCGGTGCAGCTGTTGATAGGTGAGCGTGCGCTTGTCGCCGGGTTCGCCTTCCCAAAGAATGGCGGCCTTGTTGCGGATCGGGCCGCTGAGATGCCGGTCCAGGCAGTTCTCGGAGACGTTCAGCTTGCCTCCGACGAACCATTTCGCGAATGGCGCCTTCCAGTTGACGACGCTGGTCCACGGCTTCTGCCACACCAGTTCCCTGGCCTCGCGGGCCCAGAACTTGTCCGGCGTCTTGATCGATTCGCGGTAGAGCCGCTGATATTCATCCAGACTCCCGATTCGAGCCTTCTTCGCGAATTCGCGCGATGGCTTGAAAACCCGCTTCTCAACCAGGTGCGACTCGATGTTGTTGTCCATATGCAGAGGGGAGTGCAGGACGCTACTTGCCGCGCCGACCGCTCTCAATGCAAAGTTCCTGATCCTCTACAGGCGCGTCACCGAGCGACGTCGAGGGATCCCGTAGCCAAACTCAAGGGGATGCCACGGGATTCCTCGACTTCGCTCGGAATGACAGAGGCCGCGTCGTCCGAGCTAGACGGAGATTGCCATTGTCCGCCGCCGCCGGTCAGCCGAAGCTCGCCGCATGAGCGACCACGTTTACAAAAAGATCGAGCTCGTCGGCTCGTCGCCGACCAGTATCGAAGAAGCCGTCCAGAACGCCCTCGCGCGCGCACAGCAAACCATCCGCAACATGCGGTGGTTCGAGGTGACGGAAACCCGTGGTCACATCGAGGACGGCAAGGTCAACCATTGGCAGGTGACGGTGAAGGTGGGCTTCACGCTTGACCAGTGATCCCGTCTGCGTGCCGTACGGGCGGCGAGGGCAAAGCGCCGCAATAGCGGCTCACTCCAAGACGCTTCCGCGACTTTCCACCTCAGTAGAGTCGCGTCAGCGTCTTGGAGTGCGGCGGTCTGCCGCCGCTTTTCTCGCGGCGCAAAGCCGCGCCTGCCGCTACACCTCGTCCTGCTGCGTCGCCTGATAGAGCTTCGTCGCGCCGTAAATCAGAATCGCAGGCTTCGCTGCGAAGAGCGTGAGGCGGGCCAGCCCACCAAGCATGCGGAAGACCGGCAGCCGATCGATCACTAACCCAGCAAGCGCGGCGTACATGACCGCGCGGGTCGGATTGGTGCGGACATAGTCCTCCGTCTGCTCCATGATCTGATCGAATTGCTCTTTGGTGTAGCGAAGGCCCCGCTCCGCGATGTCGTCCGTTTGGGCTAGTTGTCCGTCCATTTCACCCATTGTTCGGATGCTGAGCCGCGGTTGCGTGTCCCAAACCGTCAGCGCAGCGTCAGCCAGACGGTTCGCGCCGCGACGCCGCGGGGATAATCGGGCAGAGGAGTCTCGCTGTGGAAGCCGCCGGCCCGCCGCGACGCCTTCAGACAAAAGCGTCCCATCACCTCGAGGCCCTTCTCGTTCAGCGTGGTGCAATTCGTGGAGAGCAGGATACGGGCGTCGCGTTCCGCCACCTCCAGCGCGAGGAGCAGGAGCTTCTCGAAATGCTCCTCCACTTGAAATGGCTTGCCGCTGTGGGAGCGCGAAAACGTCGGCGGATCGAGGATGATGACGTCAAACTTCTGCTCTTTGCGAGCGAGGCGGGGCAGCACTTCCATGACGTCGTCGGCGATGAAAGAGTGGTCGTCGGTCGGCTGCGCGTTCAGCGCGAAATTCTCTCGTCCCCGCGCGAGCGATTTCTTCGAAAGGTCGACGCTTACCGTCTTCGCGCCGGCATCCGCCGCGGCGACAGAAAACGCGCAGGTATACGCGAAGCAGTTCAGCAGCGTCTTCGGCCGGAGCTGCCGCACGAAGCTGCGATTGTTCCGTTGATCGACGAAGAGCCCGACCGAATAGCCTGCGGCGAAATCGACTCCATACTGCAGGCCGCGTTCCAGCGCGGTGCTTTGCAGACTCGTCGTAGCATCGCCCACCACGAGTTTGGGCGCCTCGCGCTCGGCGTTTTGCTTGGGCAGGAAGCGCGCGAAGACTCGGGTGAACTTGAAATTGACCGCGAGCGACCAGAGGAACAGCTCAGTCGTTAGGCGTTCCTGCGCGATCGGCGTCTTGTAGGAAACCAGCGCGTCAGAACCATAGCGATCGACCCAGCCGTCCGGGAACGTGCAGACGCGGTAAGCGTTTGTTTCTTCCGCCTCGAACGCCTGCACCTGCGCGGCGTCGATCCATTCGGACATTCTCATTCGTTCTCACCTGCGGCTTCGAACCTGATTCGGGAAGCGGCGACGTTCTGCGCGCCTGCGGCACGCGTTCTCTTGCCGCAGGGAAGGAGAACGATACCTTGGCGCGCGCTCCCCGACCGCGTCGGCGCGAGCGTTCCGCATGCAACGAGTCACCGTCCGGGTCCCAGCGAGCACGTCGAATCTCGGCCCCGGCTACGATTGCCTCGGAGTGGCGCTCCGGCTTTACAACGACGTCGCCGTGCAGCGCGGCGGACGAGGGAAGCTAACGCCGATGATGCGCGAAGCGGCGCAGGCGTTCTTCCGTCGCGCAGCCTGCCAGGCGTTCTCGTTCTCGTGCGAAGTCGGTGGTGATGTGCCGATGTCGCGTGGGCTCGGCAGCAGTGTGACGGTGCGGCTGGGCGTGATGTTCGGGCTGAACGAGCTCGCCGGGCGACTCCTCACACGCGAACAGGTGTTCGAGCTTTGCACCGAGCTGGAAGGCCATCCGGACAACGCCGCGCCCGCGACCTTCGGCGGTTTCAACGTGTGCGGTGCGAAACAGCGGCAGCGTTTCGCCGTCGCGCCGGCGCTCAAATTCGTCCTGCTGATCCCCGACTTTGAAGTGCGAACCGCAGAAGCACGAGCGTTGTTGCCCGAGAAAGTGCGCCGGCTCGCTGCTGTCGAAAGCTGCGGCAATGCCTGCGCGATCACAGCAAGCTTTGCATCTGGCGGGTATGAGAATCTACGCGGCGCATTCGCGGACCAGCTGCATCAGCCTTTTCGGAAGCCGTTGATTCCGTTCTTCGATGCCGCTGTCGCAGCGGGCGAGGAGGCTGGCGCGCTGGGCGTTTTTCTCAGTGGTTCCGGCTCCACAGTCGCAGCAGTGACGTTGCAGGGTGCCGAGAGCGTCGCGGCGCGGATGCTCGTAGCATCAGAAACGAACGCGCGCTGTATCGTGACGACTGCGGACAACCGCGGAGCGCGCATCCTGCCGCAGAAAGCCACATGAGCCAGCGGTCTGAGCGTCTCGAGCAGTTTGCGATCGATGTGATCCTCGAGCGCCGGCACGGCGCGCGCGCGACGATGCTCCGTGGTGTGCTGCATGCGCTCTCGTTTGTCTACGAGCGCCTCGTCCAGTTGCGGCTGTTCCTTTACCGGCACCGCATCCTGCGCGAACGAACACTTGGCTGTCTCGTCATCAGCATCGGTAATCTCACCGTCGGCGGGACCGGCAAGACGCCGATCGTGGAGAAGTTCGCGCGCGCGCTTCACAAGGGCGGCCGTCGTGTTGCAATCCTGAGCCGGGGCTACAAGAGCGTCCCGCAGACTGCGCCGAGAAAGCGCTTCGGCATCTTCAAACAGAAGATCACCGGCCCGCCGCGCATCGTCTCGGACGGCAAGTCGCTGCTCCTCGATTCCCTCACCGCTGGCGACGAGCCCTACATGCTCGCGAACAACCTCAAAGACGTGATCGTGCTCGTCGACAAAGACCGCGTGAAAAGCGGCCTCTTCGCGATCAAGGAACTCGGCGCCGACACGCTCCTGCTCGACGACGGCCTGCAATATCTGCACCTCAAGCACCGGCTCGACATTGTGCTGATCGATCGGCAGGCGCCGTTTGGAAACGAATATTTGCTTCCGCGCGGCACCTTGCGCGAGCCACCGCGCAACCTCCGCCGCGCCAGCTACATCTTCATCACCAAGAGCACCGGCGAGCCTAACGACGAGCTGATCCAGCGCATCCGCCGCTACAATCGCACGGCCGAGATCATCGAGTGCGCGCACAAGCCGCTGCACTTGCAGAACGTCTTCACCGGCGAGCAACTGCCGCTCGAACGACTGCGCGACACATTTGTCGGCTCCATCTGCGGCATCGCCGCACCGGAGAGCTTTGAGGACGGCCTGCGGAAACTCGGCGCACGCATCGAGCTCTCGAAGCGCTACACCGACCACCACCGCTACACCGACGCGGAGCTGCAGAGCTTTGTGAACCGCTGCATCCGGCGCGATCTCGCGATGATCGTGACAACGGAGAAGGATGCGGTCCGGTTTCCCCGGATCCCAAACCCGGAGGTGCCGATTTATTTCCTCCGCGTCGAAATCGAAATCCTGAGCGGGCACGAGACCTGGGAGCATTGCGTGGCGCGCATCTGTCAGCCGCAGCCAATCCTCTCGCCAGAGAGGTTTTTCTCCTGACGCTAAGCCAGCCTGTCATTCCGACCGAAGTGGAGGAATCCCGTGGCACGACCAGTCCGTCAGCCACGGGACTTCGACTGCGCGGAGTTTACCCTGAGCGAGCGAAGCGCGTCGGATGGGCTTCGCTCAGGATGACAGCGTGTTAGGCGCACGCGTTCGTCGCGCTACGAATGAATGACGATGGCTGATAAAGCGCAGTTAGAAGTCGCCGGCCGCAAGCTCCCGGTCTCGAATCTGAACAAAGTGCTCTACCCGAAGGCGGGGTTCACGAAGGGGCAGGTGATTGATTACTACATCCGCATCGCGCCCGTCCTGCTGCCGCATCTCAAGGATCGGCCGCTGACGATGAAGCGGTATCCGAACGGCGTAGACGGCATGTTCTTCTACGAAAAGAACTGCCCGTCGCATCGCCCGGATTGGGTGAAGACCGCGAAGGTCTGGAGCCACGGCAACCAGCGCGACATGTTCTATTGCCTTGCCCAGGACCTGCCGACGCTCGTCTGGGCGGCGAACCTCGCCGACCTCGAACTGCACACCTCGCTCGCGAAGAAAAAGGATGTCGCGAAGCCGACGATGATGGTGTTCGACTTGGATCCCGGTCCGCCAGCGGACATCGTTCAGTGTTGCCAGGTCGGCATCTGGCTGCGCGATCTGCTCGCGCAGATGAAGCTGCAAAGCTGGGCCAAAACGAGCGGCTCCAAAGGTCTGCAGCTCTATGTGCCGTTAAACACGCCTGCCACTTTCGACCAGACGAAAGCGCTCTCGCGCGCCCTTGCTGAGTATCTGGAACGCGAGCATCCCGAGCTCGTCGTGCATCGCATGCTCAAGTCCCTCCGCGGCGGCAAGGTGCTGGTCGACTGGAGCCAGAACGACGAGCACAAGACGACTGTGAACGTTTACTCATTGCGCGCCAAGGATCACCCGACCGTCTCCACGCCGGTCAGCTGGGACGAGGTCGCGGCCTGTTTGAAGAAGAAGGACGCGGAGCTGCTCAGGTTCACGTCCGATCAGGTCCTGCAGCGCGTCGAGGCGATGGGAGATCTCTTCGAGCCGGTGCAGACACTGAAGCAGAAGCTGCCGAAAGAGTGGGATCAGTTGGGGTAATCAGGCATCGGCCAAACCTGAAGCAAACCTGTCATCCCGAGCGAAGTCGAGGGATCCCGTGGCAGTAATGAACGGTAGGCCACAGGATTGACTCACTCGCTCCCGCTCGTTCACCCTGCGGGCTTCGTCCACGTCGCTCGCATCCCTGCGGCTCCGTTCTTCGACTCCGCTGCGCTGCGCTCAGAATGACCGCTGTTTTTGACCAACCGGCAGTCCGTCAATACCCCGCCGCCTGCCCGTCCTTCCGGCTCTCGCTCGCGCCGACGTAAACGCGCTGGCCGTCGCGCATCTCGAGCTTGATCGCCTGGTAGCCCCCGAATCCGCCGAAGCCGATTCGCACATCGTGGCCTTTCTTGCGTAGCTCACGAATGCTCTCCCACGGCACCGCGGTTTCGACTTCCACGTAGCCGCTGTCGGTCATCTTCTCGCCCGTCGGTTCGTTATCGCCCTCGTGCTGCCAGCGTGAGGCGTCGCCTGCCTCCTGCAGGTTCATGTCGAAGTCGATCATGTTGATCAACACCTGCACGTGGCCTTGCGGCTGCATGCCGCCGCCCATCACGCCGAAGGCCAGCCATGGCTTCCCGTCTTTCATCGCGAACGCCGGGATGATCGTCTGGAAAGGCCGCTTGCCGGGCGCGTAGGCGTTCGCGTGTCCCGGCTCCATCATAAACATCTCGCCGCGATCCTGGAACATGAAGCCGAGTCCGGGTGCAACCACGCCGCTGCCCATGCCGCGGTAGTTGCTCTGGATGAGGCTGATCATGTTGCCTTCGTCGTCTGCCGCGCACATGTAGATCGTGTCGCCGTCGCGCAGCGCTGGGTTACCCGCATCGACTGACTTGGCGGCGCGGTTCAGGTCGATCAGCTTGCGGCGCTCCGCTCCGTACGCCTTCGAGATCAACCCGGCGAGCGGCACCTTCGAGAACTCCGGATCCGCGTAGAACTTCGCGCGATCAGCCCAGGCGAGCTTCTTCGCCTCGACGAGAACGTGCAGCGCTTCTGGCGAGTTGAAGCCCATCTTCCGCAGGTCGAATCCTTCGAGCACGTTCAGCATCTGGAGTGCGGCGATGCCCTGGCCGTTCGGCGGCAACTCGAAGACATCGTAGCCGCGGTAGTTCGTCGAGGCCGGCTCCACCCACGTCGCGGTATGCTTCTCGAAATCGGTCTTGCGGAGGAAGCCGCCGTTCGCCTGCATGAAGGCGTCCATCTTGTCGGCGATCTCACCCTTGTAGAACGCGTCACCCTTTGTCTCGCCGATCAGACGCAGTGTCCGCGCGAGCGCCGGGTTCTTGAAGATGTCGCCTTTCGCTGGCGCGCGTCCTTTGCCGTCGAGGGTGTACGTTTCGAGGAAGGCACCGGGCAATCCTTTGTAGAGCGGAACGGCGCGACCCCAATAATACGCTACGAGATCGCTGACCGGGAAGCCTTCCTCCGCGTAACGAATCGCTGGCGCCAGATCCTCGGCTAACGAGAGCTTGCCAAATTTCTTGTGCAGCTCCTGCCAGCCGCTCACGCATCCCGGCACGCTGATGGGCAGCATGCCGGTCGGCGGGATGCTCGTGCGTTTCACTTTCTCGAGCTCCGCCTTCATCCCGTCATAGCTCAACCCGAGCGGCGAACGTCCGCTCGCGTTGAGCCCGTAGAGCTTGTTCTCCTTCGCGCTGTAAACGATCGCGAAGAGGTCGCCGCCGATCCCGCTGCCGGTCGGCTCCATCAAACCGAGGGCAGCGTTTGCGGCGATGGCCGCGTCGATTGCGTTGCCGCCCTTCTTCAGGATGTCGATGCCGACCTGCGTGGCGAGCGGCACGCTGGTCGCGACCATTCCATGTCGCGCGAGCACTTCGGATCGCGTGGCGAAATCTCGCCCTGTGATGCGATCGACCTGGCCGCGGAGCGGCGTTGATGATGCGAGTAGGAGAGCGGCGACGGCAAGGGCTGCGGTGGGGACGCGCACGCGCGCAATGAAGTCACGAACTGAAATGATCACGACGGTTTTGGACGTAAGTAGCAGATTCATATCAAGTCACAGCAGTGAAGCTCACAGGCGACAACGCTAGACGACCGCTGTCTGTGGCACCAGCCGAACATCGGCCACATAAAATGTGAGGCCGGCAACGCCTCGCCCTCAACGAGCGCAGCGTAAACCACGCTCAACCCGAAGATCGGCATGCCGTGTTGCGAGCTGCTAACCGCGGGCCTGCGAGTGCCTTGAAGCAGTGGCTCCTGAGGTAGGACTCGAACCTACGACCAATCGGTTAACAGCCGACCGCTCTACCACTGAGCTACTCAGGATGATGTCCCGCCGAGCGACGGGCGTATATCTTGCCTGCACGCTTCCCCGCGGCAAGTGCTTCTTTGGAGCGATGACGCTGGTGACGGCGTGACAGTTCCGCGCAGCGCACAATGCGGAGGCGGAGGGCGAACTCGGC
This sequence comes from uncultured Chthoniobacterales bacterium, assembly GCA_902805675.1. GTDB lineage: Bacteria > Verrucomicrobiota > Verrucomicrobiia > Chthoniobacterales > UBA10450 > JACCTI01. The sequence goes on from CADCTA010000070.1 coordinate 27,747, forward strand.
ACGCGAGGGCGGAGATTGGCGGACGCTACAACGGCCGGAGGACGCCCGGGTCGATGCCTCCGGAGCAATTTTGGCCGTGGCGAAGTGAAACTCCCGCGCGAAGGTCGCGCATGGTGGAGATGGAAAAGGCGGAACGCGACTACGAGTTCCTGCGCCAGTGCTTTTGCGAAGTTCTGCAGGAGATCGGCGAGAGCGAAGTCGCCGAGGTGGTGTCGTCGGCTGCTGGAGCCGGAGCCGCCATCCACTCGCAGGCGGCTGCGCAGGCGCAATCGATTGCGTTCCAGCTCCTGAATCTCGCCGAGGAAAACGCAGCTGCGCAGCACCAGCGCTCCGTCGAGACCGCGGAAGGGCTCGCCGCGGTCACCGGCGGCTGGGGACGCGCGCTCGAGCAGCTGAAGAAGCGCGGGATGAGCGGCGCGGAGATCGCGGCCGCGCTCCCGTCCATTCGCGTGGAAGCGGTGCTGACCGCGCATCCCACTGAAGCGAAGCGCGCGACCGCGCTCGGTTGCCATCGCGAGTTATATCTCCTGCTCGTTCGCTCTGAAAACGGGATGTGGACACCGCTCGAGCGGCGGCTGATTCGCGAAGAAATTAAAGGCGTGCTGGAGCGGCTTTGGCGCGCGGGAGAGATCCTGATCCAGAAGCCGGGTGTGACGGCCGAACTGCGGAACGTGGTGCATTATCTGCGCGAGGTCTTTCCGCAAGCGTTGCCGGCGATCGACGCGCGCTTGCGTGCAGCGTGGGAGGAAAGCGGCTTCGACGCGGCGGAACTCGATGCGCCGGGGGGCCTGCCGCGGCTGGCGTTCGGTAATTGGGTGGGCGGCGATCGCGATGGCCATCCATTCGTGACCGCGGAAGTCACCGCCGGCACGCTGCGGGAGCTGCGCTCGCAAGCGCTGGCGTTGCTCCACGAGCGCCTCACGAATGTCGCCGCGCGCTTGAGCCTGTCGGAGTTGCTCCAGGAACCGTCCGGCGAGCTTTGCGCGTACGTCGCGCAATTGGCGCAGCAACTTGGCGAGCGCGGCGAGCATGCGATCCGGCGCAATCCCCAGGAGCCATGGCGCCAGCTCACGAACCTCATCGTCGCCCAGCTTCCTCCATCGGACACCGCCGATGTCCCCGCTGCTCCGAGCTCCTACCAGTCGCCGGCCGCTCTCCTTGCCGACCTGCAATTCCTGCGTCAGTCGCTGCTGCAGGCAGGCGCGGCGCGGCTGGCGCGCATGGAGTTGGATCCGGTGATGCGGATCGTGGAGACGTTTGGATTCCATCTCGCAGCGCTCGACGTGCGCGAGAACAGCCGCATCCACGACATCGCGATCTCGCAGTTACTCGAAGCAGCGGCGCTTCCGGATACACAGTTCGCGGAGTGGGATGAAGCGCAGCGGCGAGCATTCCTCGATCGCGAGCTACTGACGCCGCGTCCATTCGCGCAGACCGACGCGACCCTCCCCGCAGAAGCGGAAGGAGTGCGCAGTTGCTACCGCGTGCTCGCGGCGCACCTGGAAACGAACGGCCCCGGCGGTCTCGGCTCGTTGATCGTTAGCATGACGCGGAGCGTCTCCGATTTACTCGCGGTGTATCTGCTGGCGCGCGAAGCAGGCCTCGCGATCGCCACTCCGGACGGCCCCGTTTGCCAGCTCCCGGTCGTGCCGCTTTTCGAAACCATCGGCGACCTTGAACGCAGCGCTGCCATCCTCGACGAGTTCCTCGCACACCCGTTCACGCGTCGCAGCCTCGAGCATCACCGCGCCGTGCAGGGTGGCGCGACGCCCGTGCAGCAGGTGATGATCGGCTACAGCGATAGCAACAAGGATGGCGGCATCTTTGCCAGTCACTGGCACCTCTACCGCGCGCAGGAAGCGCTCGCGCAGGTCGGGCAGAAGCACGGCGTCAGCATCCGCTTTTTTCATGGTCGCGGCGGCACCATCAGCCGCGGCGCGGGACCGACGCACCGCTTCCTCAGTGCGCTGCCGCCCGGCGCGCGCAGCGGCGACCTGCGCATGACGGAACAAGGCGAAACGATCGCGCAGAAGTACGCCAACCACATCACGGCGGTGCATAACCTGGAGTTGCTGCTCGCCGGCGTCACCGGCACCAGCATTGGCTGCTCGCCCGCGTGCGACGACGTCCCGCACGAGCTGCAACCGATCATGGATCGACTCACCGAAACGAGCCGCAGCGCGTATGAGGCGCTGCTCCAGACGGAGGGCTTCCTCACCTTCTTCCGGCAGGCCACGCCGATCGACGTGATTGAATCCAGCCGCATCGGCTCGCGCCCCTCGCGCCGCACGGGTCAGCAGTCGCTCGACGACCTTCGAGCAATCCCGTGGGTCTTCAGCTGGAGCCAGGCGCGGTTTTATCTGCCGAGCTGGTATGCGGTGGGAAGCGCGCTGGAGGATTTGATGACGAGCGATGCGCCGGCTTTCGAGGCTCTATGCCGCCATGCCTCCACGTGGCCGCCCTTGCGTTATCTCCTCATCAACGTGAGCACGAGCGTGCTCCAGGCGGACCTCGCCTTGATGCGCGAATACGCGCAGCTGGTCGACGACGAGGGGATCCGCGAACGCGTCTACGGCGTCATCGAAGCAGAGTTCAACCGCACCCGCCGCATGGTCGAGAAAGTCTTCGGCGCCGATCTGCTGGCCCGGCGCCCGCGACTCGCGCGCGTGTTGAAGCTGCGACAGCCCGGCCTGGAGAGATTGCACCGACGCCAGATAGAGCTGCTCCGCCAGTGGCGCAGCCACGAGCGAACCGACGACGCGGCGAGCGATCCGACATTCATCGAGCTGCTCGTGACGGTGAACGCGATCGCGAGCGGGCTGCGGACGACCGGTTAGTTGGCACGACACTAAGCCTCTGCCGTCCCGTCAGTCTCGACGAAGAAAGTCAACGCTTGAGCGTGTAGAGTTCCCGTTTAGTTATTTAACTGACGCCGCGGACGCGTCTTCTTCCAAGCATCACAAGCCAAATCCGGCGCGCGCGATCGCCAGCGCTTCACGGCGCTGCTCGGGAGTGCCGCTGCGCTGTGCTCGTAGATCGGGAGCAGCAATAAGATCCGCGACAAACGCGGCCAGCTCCTGCCGCGCCGCGGGCGGCAATTCCGCACCGATGCGCTTCGCCTCCATCTGTAGCCTCGCAACGCGTTCTCGCTGCGGCTCGAACACGAACGTCTCAGGTTCGGCGGCACACAACGCAGCGAGCAGCCGTGCGCGGGTCGGGGGGTCGGGTTCGCGCCACAGGCTGACGATCTTGCGGGCGAGATGAAAGCGTCCGGCTACAGCGCTCGCTTCGCCGCCGTAGCTAGATGCCTTCATGTCTTCGAATTCCTCGGGACTCGTTGTGGCGAGCTGCTCGATCATGGGCAGGAGCTCGCGCAGGTCGGCCGCCCAAACCGTCCACAGCATCTCGAGTACTGACTTGTTGGTGTGCGAAAGATGCGGCTCGATGAGCCGGCGCAGACGTGGATTGAACCGCGGCGGATCAGCCTGCGCGAGATGCGCCAGCGCGCCGACCATTCTCGCGTAAGCCATGGTATCGGGCGTCCTTTTCAGCCGGCGCGCGATGCCTTCGAAAGCGTCGGCGCGTCCACGGTTTGCAAGCGCGGTGCACGCCGTATCGACGACGAAGTCTATGTTCTCGTCGTTTCTGCGTGGCTCCAGCAGCCGCAAGAGCTCCTGATCAATACCTGCGTCACTGTAACGCAAAGGGGTGCCAGGCGGCACGAGTGCCTCAATCGCACGTCCGCGTTCTGCCCAGTCGCTCTTCGGATTAGCGATAATCCGCAGCAGGTGCCGGACGCGCCCTGTCTCGTCTGTGACGTTATTCGTATCGCGCAACAGGAGAAATGCCGATACCGCGAGTGCGTCTTCTTTGCCACGCGGCAACTCGGTGGCGATAGCAATCGCACGATCGCGATCGACGCGCGCCAGTTCCGCAAAGAACTGGCGGGCCCATTTTGGTTTGGTGGCTTTCAGCAACGCTTCGAGCGCGTAGGCATAGCGCCGCTGGTCAATCTGCGCCAGCCTTTGGAAAGCCCACTGTCCGTCCTCGGACATTGAGACGGCCCAGTGGTACAACTGCTCCGCGTCGTTCGCGGCAGCGAGCCGACGCAAAGCGGGCGTGACACTGCGGCGAACGTAGTCCGGAGTATCAGTACCGGGATCGTAGACGGCAGCGTCAGATTCGCGATCGAGTGCCATGGCGCGTTCTTCGATTCGCTTACGCTCCTCGGAATCGTTGATCTCAGAAGCGGAAGGAAGGTTGGCCTTCTCCGCCTCGATCTCTTCATAGCTGCGGGGGTTCGGAGCTGGCGGCGGCAGCGCGGACTCAATGACGCGCAGTTGCGGCGCCGCGGATTCGAGTGGGAAGACCGCTGCAAGTCGTGCCGCTTCCGCGACGATCGCGAACGAGACCTTGCTCTGCTCGAGATCGAACGCGGCGAGAAACTGCTGTGCCAGGTCAGCCATGCGCCGCCGTTCCTCGTCAGTGTAAGCAGGCTTCGCGGCCTCCCCATCGAGATCAGGCTGATGCGCTGGCTCTAATCGCTGCCAATCGCTACCAAGCCGCGCGGGGAGGGCGTCAATCAACAGGTAAGCGGCGAAGTTCAAGAACGCCTCGTGATTGAATTCGTCGCTAACGGCTAATGGTAGCCCACTGAGGCCTGCTGCACGTGAGAGCGGCTCTGCCCCACGGGTGCGAAACGTAAGCTTTCCGGTGCCATCACCTGTGGACACAACACGGGAACTGTCGTGTTCCGTGGTGATACGCCGGCTGCCGATGTGATCGAGCCACCAAATCACGTCGGCGATCTTCCGCGCGTCCTCATATCGCAATGGACAGCGCCGGAAATCAAATGCGGGCTGATCGTCCACTACGCTGTAGAACACGACGCCGGCCGCCGATGATCGTGCATAGGCGAGGTAGGAATCCTGCGGGTCGACTTTCAGGAAGTAGTGGGCGTCTACTGCACTATAGCAACGCGCTCCGACGCTGGTGAACGTGACCGTACAACGGTCAGGCGGCTCCTGGTTGGCGCCGTTTTCGAACGCGATCTCGAATGCCGCAAGATGCTCAGCCGAGCGGTTCGCCTCGACTAGATCCAGCGCGGCCTTCTTAGCGTCGTCAGCCCAGAAGCCATCCGGCAG
>CADCTA010000071.1:0-525 GCA_902805675.1 uncultured Chthoniobacterales bacterium
ACGCGAGCTGCCGCAATCCGCGCAAGTGCGGAGGCATAATCGACGACGCCATACTGCTGAGCGGCGTTTCCGGCGGGGTTTGACTGTCGCAGGTCCTCGTAAATCTCTTCTGCAGCGGGGAAGTTGCCCGCGAAAAACTCGATCTGTGCTCTTAGCTGTTTCGCATTGTGGAAGTGCCCGTACTCCGCGGCACGCGCTTCGTATAGGCGGCGCGCATCCTCAAATCGCCCCTCCAGCAATTCGAGCCGACAAAGGCCGAGCCAGCCCTCGGGCAGGTCGGGCCGAAATCGAGCGGCAGCTTCATAGGCTGCGCGCGCGTTCGTCGCGTCATCTAAGTCGGCCCAGCAGTCGCCGATCAGCGCCTCATAATCGGCGGGCAAGCGCTGCGTTGCAGCGGCTTTACGGAACCAAAGTATCGCCTTGTCTGGCCGGCCGAGCGTCTTCAATGTGAAGGCAATCTGCCCAAACGCTCGCTCCGTCGGCTGCGGAGCTTCGAGAGAGCGGAAGCCGTATTCCAATGCTTCG
>CADCTA010000071.1:535-32733 GCA_902805675.1 uncultured Chthoniobacterales bacterium
GCGGAGCTGTAAAGCGCAGCCAGGCTGCGATTAGCTACAGCGTCGCTCGGTGACATTTCCACTGCTTTATGTGCGGCAGACAATGCCCGCTCCGTGTAAACCGGGTTGCGGGTCAGGAAATTACGACCCATGTACGCGAGCGCGAGATACCCATGCGCATGAGCAGACTGGGGAGCCGCGGCTATCGCACCTTGAAAGCAGGCAATCGCGCGCTCGATGTCTGGGACAGTGCGTCGATCAAGAAGATCACGCCCGGCCTGCATGTAATTGCGCGCGGTTTCGTTCTCCGCCGCAGGATCCGCGTACTCGTTGCCACCGGCGCTTCGGTCTAGGGCCGTGAAAACTTGCGCCCCTATTCCGCGCTCGACCACCTTCGATTTGAGGTCAGCAAGTGCGTCGACATCGAATTGCCAGTAGCCGCACACCTCCGAGCCGCCTCCCCGCACCATCTGTATCGAAACGCGCTTCCGGCCAGCGACTGACCGAACAGTTCCCGCGAGAACCACGCCTGTTTTGAATTGCCTACTCGCCGCGCGGACCTCTTCGTCAGTTCCGATTCCCGTCCATTTTCCCGGCGCCTGGTCCGCTGCGCGAATTGAACAAGCGCCGTAAAGCGAAGCTTCAATGGCGAGTAACTCAGCGACGGCAGAACTAACTACTTCGTCTGCCTCGCCGCTGTCCAGGTCCAGAAACGGAACGACAACGAGCGATCGGCGCGATAGGTCCTTCTCGTGCATTTCTCTGGCAAGTCTGCGGTGTTGATCAACCCACCCTAAAGCAATGCAGCCGAGCAGAATGGAAGCAGCGAGGCTGCTTGCAAGGAGACGATTCCGTTTCGACCAACGCCACGCGCGCACTGGCGCCGGCACCGTCCGCGCCATAATGCTTCGGCCGTCAAGCCACCGCTCAAGATCGTCGGCGAGATCGCGCGCACTGCGGTAGCGCGCCTGCGGCTCGCGTTCGAGGCACTTTATGCAGATCGTCTCCATGTCCCGATCCATCGTCGGGAGTAAAGAGCGCAACTTCGGAGCTGCGACCTCCGAAGCCTGGCGCATGACCGCGAGCGCATGCTCGCCGAGAAACGGCGGCCGGCCGGCGACGAGATCGAAGAGAATCGCTCCGAGACTGTAGATATCCGCTGAGGGCGTGAGGCTGGCAGCTGGGCCACTCGCTTGCTCCGGGGCAATGTAACCCGGCGTGCCGAAGATCGTCAGCGTGCGGGTGAGATCGCTGCTCGCATCGAGCCATTTCGCCAGGCCGAAGTCGCTCACCATCGGCTCGCGCCAGCCGTCCAGCAGGATGTTGCCCGGCTTCAGGTCACGGTGCAGGATTCCGTGCTCGTGCGCGTGGTGCACGGCACGAGCGACCCGGGCCAGCAGCCATACGGCGTAGCGCGGATTGTCGCGCAAAGACTCCTTCACAGTTTGGAGACTCCCTCCAGGCGCGAATTTCATGGTGAAAAATGGCAGCCCGTCGGCTTCGCCGACTTCGTAGATCGGGAGGATGTTCGGATGGTCGAGACTTGCCGCTGCTTCGGCTTCGCGGCGGAAGCGCACCAGTGTTTCGGCGGAATCCGTGTGGTAGCTCAGGACCCGCTTCAGAGCTACGATGCGGCGAGAGCCGCGCTGTCGTGCTTTGTAGATGACACCCATCCCCCCTCGACCGATTTCCTCGAGGATGTCGTAGTCGCCGACGCGCCAGTCGGTGTCGCGCACGTCCACACGCGCCAGGAGGGTGTCGAGTGACTCGCCCGGTTCGGCGGGCGTTTGCCGCAAGCCTTCCTGCAGTAGACAACTGACGCAGATGCCGTTTACGAGGCGCGCGTGACCGCTGCAGGACGGGCATGGCGCAGCGGGCCCAACGACTCCCGCGACTGTGTCAGTGAGGCCGTGCGCGTTCATGCCTGGGTCACTCGGCGGTAGCCAGGACCGAGCAGAGATACCTCAGCTCATCGTCCAGCTCTGCGGGGTTCTGTACGGTGCTCGCTACCTCTTCCCGCAAGAGCTCGCGGTAGCGCTCACGCAGCTTGTGAAGGAGTTGCTTCACGGTGTCCGTGCCGATGCCGAGCGCTGCTGCAACTTGCGCGTAGGAGACGTCGCCACGCTCGGCTGTCAGGTAGGGGCTCATGACTTCAAAAACGCGGCGCCTTCCGGCGGCTTCGCATTCTTCGCCGAGGCGACGCAATGCCTGCTCGGCGACGGTTGCGGCCCAACGGAAGTCGAAGAGCTTCTCCGCCGGCCACCGCTCGAGTGTGCCCGCGGGAACGCACAGCCGGGAAGGAGCTTCCGCCATCCAGTCTTCCCACGCGATAAACGCCACAGCGCCGCCGCGCTTCTGCCGCTTCTCTTTCGCGTGTGCCTTGATCAGGAAGTTCTGGAGCGACTTGAGCAGGAGCGAGCGAAACCGGCCGCGCTCCGGATCGGCGTGCTTCAGGAAATTCCCTCCAAGCACCATGACGAAGAAGTCCTGCGTTAGATCCTGCGCATCCGCCGTCGAGCGCCCGCGCGCGCAGATGTAGGCGAAAATGGGCCGCCAGTAGATGCGGCAAAGTTCGGCGAGCGCATCGCGTCCGCTCGCGGAGTCGTCGCCAGCTGCGGCGCACGAGAGGATGACGCTCCAGCGCGTGGTGGCAAACGATCGCCGTTCGCCCATTTCTCGCGCCGGCACATTCGCGTCCACGGCGGCACATCGTGTGGAGCGAGGGGCAGTCGTTCAAGTACGAAGTGAGCGCCGATGCGCTGACAGTCCTGTTACGCAGAAGGCTCATCGCACCACATCCTTCACACTGACTGCAGGGAGAGAACCGCGATCGGGCGCAGGACGGTCGAGCTCCCATCCTCCCGGTTCTCTTATCGACGACCGAGCGGTGCCGGCGATATCTCGAGCTGTGAGCGGCATTGCTGCGAGGCGCGACGAATTAACGGTTTGCAGCCGCCGCGCCGACCGGCTGTGCGCCAGCCCCCGACATCGCAGGCCGCGGTGCTGTGTCGCGCGGTGCTCCACCCGCAGGTGCTCCGCCCACCGCCGCGCCGCTGATCGCCCCGCCAGCCGGCGTGGGTGCGGGCGCTGACGCGCTCTGCTTCGCCTGCGCGGTGAGACGATCCAATGCGTCGGGGATCAGCCGTTCGGCGAAGCCGGCCACGAACGACCAGACGAGCAACTTGGCGAAATTCGGATCCGCCGCGCCGGCAAACTTCAAGGCGGAACAAAGGGCAACGCTTTCGCCCGACGTTGCGACGCTCACAGCCGGGAACAAGGCCCCTTGCAGCAGACCGGCTGCGAATAGAAATGCGAGCACTACGGCGCTCAGCCCACCGATGACGGGAGCGATCTGGACGCTCAAGCGAACGGAACCAGACTTCATCAGATTGACGAGCGAACTCCGCTGGCCCGCTGCTGTCTGGATCCGCCGCTGCGCACTGAAGGCAGCGCCAAGGGCGCCCGCAAACACGACGTAGCTGAGCGTGTGGTAACCTGGGTCAGCGAGTTGCGCCCAGAATATCACCGCTACGGAAAGCAGCAGCATCATGACGATGAGCCATTTCGTGAGTCGATTGCGCGAGAACTCCTCCAGCGGCTGGATGATGTAGATCCACTGCATGTCGGACTGCAGCTGCTCGACATCGGCGCGCAGGGTAGCCTCGTCGCTGCCCTCGACAGGTAGCGGGTGCGCTTTCTCGTACTCGCAAAACGTTTCGGAGCCGACCAGCTCGCGGTATTCCGATCGGACGGCGGTAGCGAGCGGCTTCAGGCGCGCTGCCGGCAGAGCGCGAGTCAGCAGGCGTTCGAAGGCGTATACATCGCTCCATGTTAGTTCCTCGGACCTTTTTGCCAGAATTTCCGCCAGCCTCTCGCTAGCGGCAGGCGGCAGGGCCTTCTCCGCGTCCGGCACCAGGCTCCATTCCGTTCGGATTTGTTCGAAGTAGCTTTGGCCGTACCCACTGCCGGCCACGGTTTCGTCGCCTCCGCTGAATCTTGTGAATAGGTTCGCGATCATAAATCCTGAGGGGCTCGAGCCACCGACCCAGCCGGCAGCGTGTACTGGGCAGCCGAGGGCGGCGGCGGTTCAGTGTTGGTGGTGCTTGAGAAGCGATCGAGCGCCAGCTTCGTTTTCGACTCGGGGTTGTGCGCGGCGACGATCCCGTGATCCGCGAAGAAGGCGCGGAAGTCTTGCGTCGCATTTGAGACATCTGCGCCCGACGGAAAAAGCGAGAAGCCATCGGCGTACTTGTGGCTTTGGATCTTTCTCAAGCGGGACCCTTGTTCTTTGGTTTAGCCACGGGGATTCGTTCGTTTGATGTTGCTGCTTGCTCTATTGCCCGAAGACTGGTGGTGGAACTTGCCAGCACCAGAGATCCGAAACTTCGCAGCCGAGTGGAGGAGGCTGCGGAGTGTGGGCCACGGACTTCGATAACCTCCGCCTGCGAGGTGTGGCAGTGGTGGCGGCATATCTGCTCACCACCACGATTGTGATGGGAAGGAGAGATTCTTTGCCTGGGGAATCCATCGGGTGACTGCTGCTCACTGAGAACTACCCCGTCGCGCCGGCGAAGTTATGCGCGTTTGTTTCGGCGGCGTCGGACTCGTGCCGGAACCGTCGACCGAGCTGCTTCCGCTCCCGCGGCGCAAGTGATTGATGTCGCGTGCGCGGCACGCATAGTCCGCGTGGAGATAACCGGGCGCGACCTTCGGCGGCGTTTTGTCTAGCCGACTCCGCTGATCGGTTGGCGCCTAAAGTTCTTGCAGGCGCGACGGGATCGGGATGAAGCACGCGGTCATATCGCGGCGCTGAGGCTTCGTTTGCGGCGGTGAGGCGAGCAGCTTCTCTGCGTAGCCTTCGAAGCAACACTTCGGGTTCGCAGGCACTACTCCGAATCCGGGAGCCAGTGCCCTTTCACGTCATCCCGAAGTTCTCCGCACGGGCTTCTGCAGCCGGATGGCTTGTCGTTGGATCTCGGCGTCCGCGTACCTGCCAAGCTTTGCGGACGTTCGACGTGGGCAAACTCGGCCTCTGTCGGTGTACGACCGCCGGTCCTTTGCCTGACGCGTCCACATCCGAATCCCGCGCGGATAGGAGAAAACACCGGCGCGCGAGAAGATAACTCGTCCAGCGTACTTCCGCGCCGCACAAGACGCGCGCGCCGCGTTCAACGAGTGTCGAACGCGGCCGCGCGGCTGTTATCTGATGGTGTCGCGACGAAGATCGCGATGCTGCTCGTCCGGTGGCTCGCGCCTCCAGACGCGGTGCTTACTTCGCGTACTTCACCGAGCAGCCGTACGGCTTGGTGCTCGCGTTGCTGACTGGCTTGCCAGCCATCGTGCTGTCGAGCGCCACTTTCACGTAGTTCTCTGCGTCAGCGAGGTCGGCGGTGTTCGCGCTTGCCTTGCTGTCGATCGCGCCCTGGTAGGCGAGCTTGCCTTCCTTATCGATGACGAACATGTGCGGCGTGGTCTTCGCACCGTACATCTTGCCGACCTTGCCGTCGTGATCGAACAGGATCTGCGTCGCTTTGATCTTCCACTCGGACATCGTCTTAGGCGTGCTCTCCGCGGTCATGTGTCCCTGCTCGCCCGGAGCTGAGGAGTTGATCGAGAGCCAGACGACGTCTTTGCCGGTGTACTCACCCTGCAGCTTCTGCATGTTGCCGCTCGTGTAGTGCTTCTTTACAAAAGGGCAGCCTTCGTTGAACCACTCGAGCACTACGAACTTGCCTTTGAAATCGGCGAGCGAATGCTCCTTGCCGGTGCTGTCTTTCAATGTGAACGCCGGTGCTTCGCTGCCGACTTTCAGTTCATCGGCAAAGGAGATGGATGCGACAGCGCAGGTAAGAAGAGTGACGAGGAGTTTTGCTTTCATATTTGATCTATTAGACCGCTAGTGCGGCGAGATGGTTACAAGGTTTCGAGGACGATATTTTTGGTGAGCAATTCCGGTAAGACGATTGGCTCGACGGAGTTGCCTGCTGGATACAGCACATACAGTGGGACACCGGGCCGCCCGAATTGTTTCAAAATTTTCGTGATCGCCGGGTCCGCGTTGGTCCAATCGGCTTTGATTTTGACGATGCCGCGACGCGCGAACGCTTCGCGGACCGCCTCGGTATCGAGCACGGTGGCTTTGTTAAACTTGCAGGTGACGCACCATGCGGCCGTGAAGTCGATGAAGACGGCAGCACCGCGCGCGAGTTCGGCGTCGAGCCGCTCGGGCGTGAATGGAATCCAGTCGCCGTCCGCTTTGGTGGCGGTAGTCTCGAGCTTGGTGGCGGCGAATTTGCCGCCAATGAAATAAGCGCCGCTGCCGAGCACGAGCAGGAGCATGAGCGCGAGCACGATGGCGCGAGTGGAAGCGCTCGCGAGCGGCGTGATGAACGCGCCTTTCATCCAGCAGGCGAGGCTGACGACAAGGAGGAAGCAGAGGACCCAGATCAGCGCCGCGAGGCCGCGCTGTTCACCGAGCACGTAGAGGAGAAAAACGAGCGTCGCTAGCATCGGGAAGCCCATGAGCTGTTTTACGCGCTCCATCCAAGCGCCGGGTTTCGGCAGGAGTTTCACCCAAGCGGGCTGCGCGGAGAGGAGCAGATACGGCGCGCTCATGCCTGCGGCGATGGCGAGGAACATCAAGAGGATGACTGCGCTTGATTGGCTGAGCGCGAAACCGACCGCGGTGCCGAGCACCGGCGCGGTGCACGAAGTGCCGAGGATGGTCGCGAAGACTCCCTGAAAGAACGAGGCGGCATTCCCCTCGCCCGACGTCCACGTCATGACACCGCGATTCGCGCGTTGCGGCAGCGTGATCTCGAACACGCCGAAGAGATTCAGCGCGAACACCAGCACGATCACGCTCATGCCGAGGACGAAATATGGGTTCGTAAACTGAACCGCCCAGCCGATTTCCCCGCCTGCGCTCTTGATGCCGATCAACAGAACGGCGAGCGCGATGAACCAGACGAAGATGCCGGCGACGAACGCGAGGCCGCTGCGAAATATGCGGCGTCGATCGTGGCCGGCATGTTGGATGAAACCGAAGATCTTGAGCGAGATGACCGGCAACACGCACGGCATCAGGTTCAGGATGAACCCACCGATCACGCCAAAGAGCAGGAATTGCATGATGCCGCGGCTGTCGACGCGCGGCTGGATCGATGGAGCCGACGGAGTGCCCGGCTGCGTGCCGAGCTGCCACGCATTCCGATCAGGCGCTTCCGCGCTGTGACCGAAGACGACGATGCCTCCGAGTGAGGTGAGCTTCGGATCGTCCGTTTCGACCGGGACCCGGATCGTCACGCCCTCTGCGTCGCGCTGCACGCTGGGGTGACCGACGACGATCTTTTCATTCGGCGGCAGCGGATGGAACTCGACGACGGGATGCTGTGCGAGCGCGCTGCTCTTTACTTTCAGCTGCAGCTCCGATCCGGCGCGGCTCCAGGTGGCGGCCGCGACGTCGTCGGCAGGCCATGGCTGCGGAAGCGCCCTCCGGAAACGCACGAAAAGCTCGTCGTTCGCCGGAGCGCCTGAGCCGGCGGTTGGCACTTCGAGTTCAACCGTGGCGCTGCCAGGGATGCAAATTTTCTCGCAAACGAGCCAGTTCGCTTCGGCTGCCAGCTTCACCGGACCCGCAGGCAAGGACGCAGGCGGCGTGATCTGCTGCATGAGCAGCACTTCATCGTGGTAGCCATAGACGTGGATGTCGCCTGGCTCGACGAGCCTCAGCGGTGTGGGCCATTGGATCTCGCCGACCTGCCAGCCTGGCGGCAGGTTCCACTTGATCTCGGTCGCGATGCCGGCGTCGCCGGGGAACTTCCAGTAGGTGTGCCAGTGCGGAGCCATCCGCAGCAGCAGCCCGACGGTAAATGGCTGCCCAGCGACGATCGTCGTCGTGTCCGCTACGAGCTCCGCCGTGACAAGCTCTCGCCCCTGGTAAGTCTGCGCGCTGGCGACGTGGGCCGGGGAGACGGCGAGAACCACCGCCACCAGTGAGATCGCGAGAGAGCGCCACGTGGACATGCGGTTCATTCGACAGGCGAAGCGGCAACGCGTTCAACCAAGGCTTGGCTCAGGCCATGCTGTGATTGGGACCTATGCGCACGTTCTTAGGCCTCGTCGTTGCTGCCGGAATCATCGGAGCAGTCGTGATTCAGAAGCAGCGGCAGGCGCCGGACAAACAACCTGCCGCCACGACGCCTGCAGTGGTCGCTACGACGAAAGCACCAGTGGCAGCGCCAGCCGGACAGCCGACGGCGCAACACTGGCCCAAGCGGGCGCTCGACCGGGCAGCGGATGTGAAAGCCCAGGTCGCCGACAAGAACAAACGCGACGAGACCAAGTAGCCGCTTGGCGTCCGCACGGATCTTCCTGCGGATAGTAGCTGGAAGGCCGGCGCACAGACTTAGCACGCGGTCGAGAGCTTCGCGCCGGAGCAAAAGCGGCGGAAGACCGCCGCACTCCAAAACGCAAGCGTCAGAGGGAGCGTGTCAGTCGCGACAGCGTTTTGGAGTGCGCCAGTATACTGGCGCTTTTACCTCCAGACTTCTTTCGGCGGACGACCCGGCACCAAGACAGTGCGAAGTTCCGTCTCGCACTGCGTTCAACACAAACGGCGTTTGCCGTCGGCGATCGCAGAAACCGCAGCCGTTACTGCCCGGCTTTGCTCAGCTTCGCGCGGATAGCGGACTTGAAGTCTGACGTGCCGAGCGAGCTCGACGCTGCCGCAGCGGCGGCAGATTGCGTCACGTTTTTGCCGTGCGCGTGATCGTCGTCTTTACCGAGCGCAGCAACGTCCTTCACGGCATTACCGCCATTCGTGGTCACCACTTCGCGACCGGTGACCTTGTCCTGCTGGACGCGGAAACGCCCGTGCATGATCCCGACGAGCGGGATGAACTGTGAGCCGTTGTTTTCGACGAAGACGATGTCGCGATCGCCCACCTTGAACTTCGGCGAGTCGGTCACTTCCATGGTCTGACCATCCACTGTGCCGCCGAGCATGCGCAGCGTATAGGTCGCGCCGGGTTCGCCTTTGATCGCCTCATCCACTTTGAAAGTGACATTGGTAACGATGCGGCGCGTGCCGCCTTCGCCAGCCCACTGGGATTGCGAATCGGTCACAGTGCCCTGGAAGATCAGCTGCGCGTGATCGACGAGCTCGTCGAAGCTCGGCGGGATGACGGTCGTGGCCGTGGCGGAGTGAAGAGCGAAAACCGCGCAGATCGCGGCGATGTATGGCTTAAAGGTTTTCATAGAACGGAAGGTTGAATTTACCGGTTGTGCTCAGTTGGACGAAAGCTTCACACGGTTCATGCGAAAAATCTACTGCGCGGCTACTTCGTGAGATCGAAAACTTCGACGAGCCCGACGCCCGTGCCGTCATTCACGCCGCGGACCACCGCAGTATAATTGCCGGGCGCCAGGGTAACGACCACCGCACTCTCGAGCGGGTGGGAGGGCGGCACGCCGCTGGCCTGCACTTCGTTCCTCTGGCCGTCTGCCCAGTTGTTGTTCTCACCGATGAGATTTCCAGCGCCGTCGCGCACTTCGATCGTCGGGTCGGCCAGAGTGCCGGCGACGTTGCCGATGGAAGGGCCGAGCGCGCGGATGATGACGTGTTTGCCCGAGCCGCCGGTCACGATCAGACCGCCGATCAGCGCTTCTTCGCCGACGCCGATGCGTCCGCGGGTGGAGATGTTCACCAGTTGTGCGGAACCGGAATCGAGCACGTAGGCCTCGACCAACCCGACTCCTTCAGTGAACTCCCAGCCGCGCACCACTGCCGTGTAGCTGCCGGGCTGCAAGGTCACCACGATCGCGGATTCGCGTGGGCTCGCGGGAGCAACGCCGCTCGCGGCGATGTCGCCGGCCTGGTCGCTATCCTGCCAATCGTCATTCTGCCGGACTGGATTACCAGCGCCGTCGTAGAGTTCGAGGATCGGATCTTCCAGTGCACCGCCGATGCCGGCAGCTGAGAGCGAGGGCCCCATGGCGCGCAGGATCAGGCGCTTCGGTTCCGAGCCGGTGATAATGAATCCACCGATCAGGACGTCGTCATCGAGGCCGACGCGCATCCGCGTGGAGATGTTGGCCAGCTGGCCCGGGTTGCCGGTCGGCGGTGCGCTCGGCGCAGGTGTCGCAGTCGGAGGCGGGGTTGCTGGAGGAGGTGTCGCTGGCGGCGGGGTAGGTGCGGGCGCGCCGTAGAGCGCCTGGACACCGGCGATGTCGTCGTTCGCGAGCACGTCGAGATCGCTGATCATCGCGTTCATGACGGCTTTGGTGCCTTCGAAGTGGTTGATCCCGATGCCGTGACCGACTTCATGCAAAAAGACGCGCTGGATGTCGGCCAGCGCCATGCCGCCGCCGGCAGGGAACTTGAGCGGGCCGCGGTAGGAATCCCAAACAACCGCTTTGTTAAAGAAGACATCCATCTCGATCAGGCTGTTGCCCTGCATGTAGTAAACGGTGACCGCGAGAACGTTTCGGCCGAAGCTCTGGCCGTTGAAGGTGGTGGAGAAGACGGCCGAGTTGATGCGATCGCCGGACGATGCCACCGAGCTGGCGTTCATCACCGGGCGCAACTTCATGCGTTCCGACTTCGCGTTCCACATGTCGAGTGCAGGCGCGGCCGCGACATTCCAGTTCGTGTTGCCATCGGAGAGCGGGAGGAGCGAATTGCCCAGGCCCATCTGCATCACGATTTCGCTGCCTGCGGGCCAGCTCTTGCCGGACAGTGAGTAGGCGTCCGCTGTAGGTGCGAGGAGCAGGCCGGCGAGCGCCGCGAAGGCGAGTCGCGCGGTGCGAAGCGGCGCTTTCGAACTCACGAAGCGCAGCGCTGATGGAGAAAAGCAGCGGGTCATAATCTCCATAAAAGCAGCTTGCGTGCGCAGGCATGGAGCGGCCGCTGTTTTCCGCGAGAAATAGTTTTACAGACGGCGGCCACGAGGGGGATTTCGGGCGCAGACTGCCGAGCCGGGCGCGAAAACGCACGAAAAATAACTCGCGCAGTTTCCGCGGGGCGTCACCTAAGCTACCCGCGCGGCCACCTTGTGCCTGCGGGCAGCGCCGGAAGTCTCGTGCTTAAGGCACGATGAAGATCTGCTTCGTGTAGGGGTCTTTCGCCTTGTCGCCGGACTTGTAGCCGGTGACGTCGACGATGCCGCCTTTTGGATCAACGCTGTAGACAAAGCCGGGCTTATCGGGCACCGGGCGAGCGGTCGGGAACTGCTCTGCTGCAGCGGGTGGCGGCGTAGCGCGGGGCGCTGGCGGCGTGGTGCTCGCCGTCTCACGGCGCGGCGGACGCGGCGTCGCTCCGGCGATGGCATTGCCCGTCGTGTTCGGCTGCACGACCGGCGCAGTCTGCTGGCGCGGAGGCAGCGGTCGCCCCGGGGTTACGACATCAGATGACCCGACGGCCGTGTCGGTTGTGGTCGTCGTCGTGGTGGTTGTATCGCCCTCCTGGGCGTCGATCCTCTGGCGCACATAATTCGCCGGGGCGTCAATTACCCGGAAAGTCGACACGGCAGCATCGCGAGCCACCTCGCGGGTCCGGCCGCAACCAGTCGCCACGATCGCCACGAGCAGCACCACTTTTGCAGCCGAAGTCATGTCCATGTTTTAGCCGTGTTTATGCGTAACGACCAGAGAAATTGTTGCCCCATATTCTCTGCGAGCGCATGGGCCGTCACTGTTAGAAGCTCAGGCGGTGGCAGTTACCCTTGCAGCTCTTGCACATCCGCGACGAACGCGTCGAGGATCTCATCCGTCACACCCCACGAGCACATCAAGCGGTGAACATCCGGCTCGATGAACTTATAAAAATGCCAGCCGCGCTCGTGCAGCCGGGCAACAAGCGAGTCGCTCATCCGCAGGAAAATTGCGTTGGCCTGCTGCGGGACGACCGGCTCGAACCCACCGACATCGCGCAGCTTTCGCGCCAGCGACGCGGCGGACCGGTTCGCGCGCCGTGCGTTCTCCAGCCACACGCCGTCCGCCAGCAACCCGGCCCAAGGTGCGGCAAGAAAACGCATCTTGGAGGCGAGTTGCCCGGCTTGTTTCGCGCGGTAATCGAACTCCTCCGCGAGCTCTTTCTTGAAGAAGACGACAAGCTCTCCGCCGCCCGTGCCATTCTTCGTCCCGCCGAAGGAGAGAACGTCGAAGCCCAGCTGCCAGGTGATCTCCTTCGGCGTGCAATCGAGCGCCGCGACCGCATTTGCGAAGCGCGCCCCGTCCATGTGCAGGTAAAGCGAGCGAGCGCGCGCGAACTCCGCGATCGCGCCAAGCTCACCGCCGGTGTAGACCGTGCCGAGCTCAGTTGATTGCGTGACGCTGATCGCCCGCGGCTTGGGCGAATGCAGGTCGCGCTGCTTCACCAGCGTGGCGTCTACCGCAGCGAGGTCGAGCTTTCCGTTCGCACCGGCTATCGGGAGCAGCTTCGAGCCGCCCGAAAAGAACTCCGGCGCGCCGCATTCATCCGTCTGGATGTGCGAGTGCTCGTGACAGACGACGCTGTGGAACGAGCGGCATAGTTGCGCGAGCGCGAGACTGTTCGCAGCCGTGCCGTTGAAGACGAAGAACACCTCGCAATCCGTCTCGAAGATCTCGCGCACTTGGTCACAGACACGCTGCGTCCAGTAGTCCGAGCCGTATGACGCGTCGGTGTCGCGATTCGCCTGCTCGAGCGCCGCCCAGGCTTCGGGCGACATGCCGGCCGTGTTATCGCTCGCGAGCTCGTAGCGGTGCATGACTGGCATCGCACACCATGCGTTGCGCGTGCCGATCTGCAAAGCGGCTGCGCGGCTGTCGAGGCACCTTGTAGCAACCGCCTTACGGGACGCGGCACAGCCTGTACAAGAAATCGCCTGGCTGCAAATTCCGTGGTCCTACGCACGAAATCCCGCCAGGCGAATCGCCTCTACTGCTCCCTAACCTCTATGTGCAACCACGCAGAAGAACTGTCCTTAACCCTGACTGCCCTGCGTCACCATAAAGTTCGGAGCATCAATTCGGTGCGGGTGTGTCATAGCCGCATTTTTTTGCGCGCGCCGGAAAATTGCCACCGCTGTCATTCCTAGCGAAGCCGAGGAACCCCGTGGCAGACCGCCAGTTTCAGCCACGGGATGTCTCGATTTCGCTCAACATGACGGATGGGTCTTGCACTTTGCCGAATCAGGGACCCCGCAGTATCGTCGCCGCTATGAGTGCTCTGCAGATGGAAACCGAGCGGCGCGGGGAGCAGATTTTCGAGCTCGTCGATCGACATCCGGAGTCGATTTTCAGCAAGGCCGGTTTCTACCAGCGGATGATGGCCATCTCGATGAAGGACGAGGCCTTCAAGGTGCAGATGTTCCGCTTCGTCGACGTGCTCGCGGCACTGAAACAGCCAGCCGACATCGTCCAGCATCTCGACGAGTACTTCGCGAAAATGAACAACGGCTTCACGCCTTTGCTGAAGCCGGGCATCCGCATGGCCAAGATCGCGCCGTGGCTCACCGCGCCGATTCTGCGCTGGAATGTCTCGGGCATGGCGCGGCAGTTCATCTCCGGTCGCAATCCACAGGACGCGCTCAAGACGCTGCGCAACGCGCGCAAGCGCAAAATCGGTTTCACGGTCGACTTGTTAGGCGAAGCGGTCGTGAGCGAGCAGGAAGCCGAGGAATACGGCACACGCTGCATGCAGCTGCTCGAGGGACTCGCGGCCGAGACGCGCGGCTGGACCGATCCGCTGGGCAACAACGCGGAGCTGTTCCCGGTCTTGAACATGTCGGTAAAAATTTCTGCGCTCTACTCGCAGATGAACCCGGCCGATCCGGCGGACGCGATCGCGCATCTCGGACCGCGGCTGCGTCCCATCCTGCGACGCGCCAAGGAGCTCGGCGCGTTCATCAACTTCGACATGGAGAGCTACGCGCATAAGAACTCCACGCTCGATCTCTTTAAGACTCTCTTCACCGAGCCGGAGTTCAAGGATTGGCCGCACGCGGGCATCGTTATCCAGGCCTACCTGCGGGACGCCGAGCATGACCTGCGCGATCTGATCGAGTGGGGTCGCCGCCGTGGCACGCGCTTCACCGTTCGCCTCGTCAAAGGCGCCTACTGGGACTACGAAAAGATCAAAGCCGCGCAGAACGGCTGGCGTGTTCCCGTCTGGCTCCAGAAGCCGGAGAGCGATGCGAATTTCGAGACCTGCACGCGCGTACTGCTCGAGAACGAAGACATCGTCACGTCGGCCTTCGGTTCACACAACGTCCGCAGCATCGCGCACGCGCAGGCGCTCGCGGAGCAGATGGGAATCGATAAGAGCCGCTTCGAGTTTCAGCTGCTCTACGGCATGGCTGGTCCGATCAAGCGCGCGCTGGTCGAGATGGGCTATCGCGTGCGCGAATATTGCCCAGTCGGCGAGCTGCTCCCGGGAATGGCTTATCTCGTTAGGCGACTGCTTGAGAACACGTCGAACGAAGGATTCCTGAAGGCGAAGTTTTCCGACAAGGCGTCGACCGCTCAGTTGCTGCGCGATCCGAACACACTCGTGCGGAAGCGGACGCGCGAAGTCGCCACGATCGGGCCTGACCGCATGCGCGAGAACGGCGACAACGGCTTCATCGAGACGGACGGCACGGTCGACGGCTCATCGCGCAACGGGCACTCGCGCGACTCTGGACCCGGCGACACGTACGAAAACGCGCCGCTTGTAAACTTCGTGCACAAGGAGACGCAGGAGCGGATGCAGGCTGCAATCCGCGATGTCCGCGCACGGCTCGGCCAGCAATACCCGCTCGTCATCAACGGGCAGAAGATCACCACCGGAAAGTGGATGCCGTCGATCAACCCGAGCAATCCATCGGAGGTGGTCGGCTCCGTTGCCGAAGCAGGAATCGCTGAAGCCGACCAGGCGGCGGACGCCGCGCGCCGTGCCTTCGAGCATTGGTGCCGGGTCAGCGTCAACCATCGCGCCGAGCTACTCGAGCGCGCCGCCGCGATCATGGATCGCCGACGTTTTGAGCTCTCGGCCTTTGAAGTTTTCGAAGTCGGCAAAGGCTGGGCCGAAGCAGATGGCGATATTCGTGAAGCGATCGACTTCCTGCTCTTCTACGCGCAGCAAGTGCGCATCCTCGGCCGTCCGACACTCACGCAACACGTGCTCGGTGAGGAGAGCTACCAGCATTACTGGCCGCGCGGCGTGTCGCTCGTCATCGCGCCATGGAATTTCCCGATCGCGATTCTCGCGGGAATGGTCTCCGCCGCGATTGTCACCGGCAACGCAGTGATCATGAAGCCGGCGGAGCAGTCGGCCATCTGCGGCGCGCTCCTCATGGAGATCTTCGAAGAAGCCGGTGTGCCGCCGGGCGTGCTGAACTTGCTCTCTGGTGACGGCGCCGTCATCGGCAAGCACCTCGTCGATCACAAGGACATCGACATGATCGCGTTCACCGGCTCGCGCGAAGTCGGCCTGAAGATCTGGGAATCAGCCGGCAAAACGCGGCCCGGCCAGCGCGAACTCAAGCGCGTCGTCTGCGAGATGGGCGGCAAGAACGCCGTCATCGTCGACTCCGACGCCGATCTCGACGA
Organism: uncultured Chthoniobacterales bacterium; assembly: GCA_902805675.1. Classification (GTDB taxonomy): domain Bacteria; phylum Verrucomicrobiota; class Verrucomicrobiia; order Chthoniobacterales; family UBA10450; genus JACCTI01. Next base: position 16,088 of record CADCTA010000071.1, read on the forward strand.
GGCGACGATCGACACCGTCTATTCCGCCTTCGGATATCAGGGCCAAAAATGCTCGGCCTGCTCACGGTTGATCGTGCTCGAGGAGAACTACGATCGCGTCGTCGAGCGTCTCATTTCCGCCACAGCGAGCCTCCGCGTCGGTAATCCGGAAACGCCGGGCATCAGCGTCGGACCGGTGATCGACGAAGAAGCATACGAGCGGATCAAGAAGACCGTCGCGGAGGGCAGCGGCCACGCCACGCTCGCCTTCCAGCAAACTAATGTTCCCCCGACCGGCTACTTCATCGGGCCGACGATTTTCACGAACGTAAAGCCGGAGGATACGCTGTCGCAGTGCGAGATCTTCGGCCCCGTGCTGAGCGTGATCAAGGTGCGCGATCTCGACGAAGCGATTCGCGTCGCAAACAGCACGGAATACGCGCTCACCGCCGGCTTCTTCTCGCGCAGCCCGGCGAACATCGAGCGGATCAAAGCGGAGCTCGTGGCGGGCAATGTTTACATCAACCGCTCATGCACCGGCGCGGTTGTCGGCCGTCATCCGTTCGGCGGCTTCAAGATGTCGGGCGCTGGCACGAAGGCCGGCGGTTCCGATTACCTCTTGAACTTCATCGTGCCGCGCGTGGTCACGGAGAACATCATGCGCCACGGCTTCGCGCCCGAGACGACGCCGATGCATCGCGACGAGTTCATGGGCACCTGGACCACGCCGCCGATGAAAGACGCGGCGCGGAACGGCCACGGCTAAGGCAACCTCTCGTCGTCAACGCCTGCGTCGCGTCTGCAACCTTCGCCATTTGGCGATCATGCGGTGGAGTCCAGCGTCCAGCGATAGCTGCTCCATCTCGTCAGCCGTGAACCACCGCAGCTCTTTGCTTTCCGCGCTGGTGGTGTGCACCGCGTCGTCCGGCGCGATGAGGACGTAGCGCAGATCATAGTGCCAGTGCTGAGGCTCAGCTTTGTGCTCCGGAATCTCGTGAATATCGAGATCGAATGGACGCGCTGACGCCACGATCAGCCCTGCGATGCCGGACTCCTCCAGCGCTTCACGTTGAGCGACGCGCAGGATGTTTTCGTCGCCATCGCAGTGACCGCCGAATTGCAGCCAGCGATCGAGCTTCCGATGATGATGCAGCAAAGCGCGCGAACCTTCGGCATTCACGATCAGGGCGCTGCCGGTGAAATGCGCTGGAAACGCTGTCCGCGAAAAGCAATCCGCGGATTGGTCGAGCAGCTCAATCATCTTCGCGCGAATCGGCTGCTCGTCAGCGCGATCGGTAAGATCAAGCGCGAGTAGCTGCGCGCGCAATTCCGTGCGGTCCATGCGCAAAGCTACCGCGGAATCGCGCGACTGTTTCGCAGGATGGCGTCCGCGCCCTTCCTGCCGGATGCTGCGCGCATGCTTTATGTCATCGGGACACCGATCGGCAACCTCAACGACATCACGCTCCGGGCGCTCGAAGCGCTGAAGTCGGCCGACGTCATTGCGGCGGAAGACACGCGGCATTCGGGCAACTTGCTGCGCCATTTCGAGATCCGGAAGCCGCTCGTCAGCTATCACGAGCACAATGAAGCGATGCGCACTGCCGAGCTCTCCGAACGCCTCGCCGCAGGAGAATGCGTCGCGTTGATCACTGATGCCGGCATGCCTGGCGTCTCCGATCCCGGCGCGCGGTTGATTCGCGCGTGCATCGAGCGCGGCCTGCCTTACACGATCGTGCCAGGCGTCTCGGCAGTGCTGACCGGGCTGGTCGGGTCCGGGTTCTCGCTCGAGCGCTTCTCGTATTGTGGCTTCCTGCCGGTCAAAAGTGGCGGGCGCGAGCGGGAGCTGCGTGCGGCGGCGGAACGAGAAGAGACGACGGTCTTCTTCGAGTCGCCGTATCGCATCAACAAGACGCTCGCGGCCTGCGTGGATCTCATGCCCGAGCGACAGCTATGCGTTGCGCGAGAGCTGACGAAGAAATTTGAGGAATTCCGCCGTGGCGTCGCCGCCGAGTTGCTGGCGCACTATGAGGCGCATCCGGCGAAAGGGGAGATCACCTTCCTCGTGGAAGGCAACGGCGGCTGACGCGCAGGTTTCCACTTGTCAGAGCAGCCCAGCCGTGTGACTTTTCGCCTCTTTTTCGAGGAACCACCCAATGGCTTTTGCAATCATCAAAACAGGCGGACGGCAGCATCGCGTCGCGCCTGGCGACATTATCGATGTGGATTTTCTCGACGCGCAGGTCGGGACTGAAGGCGTTTTCGCCGATGTCCTGCTCGCCGGCGACGGCGACAATATCACCCACGGCGCGCCCTTGATCGAGGGCGCCACCGTGACCGGCGAGGTCATCGAACAGCGCAAGGACAAGAAGGTCATCGCGTTCAAGTATCGCCGCCGCAAAGGCTATCACCGCACCGTCGGTCATCGTCGCAAGCTCACCCGCGTGAAGATCACCGAGATCAGCCTCGGCTCGTCAGCAACCAAGTAAATTTCTCATGGCTCATAAAAAGGGACAGGGCAGCGTCAAGAACGGCCGCGATAGCGTCAGCAAGCGGCTCGGCGTGAAGAAATTCGGCAGCGAGACAGTCGTCGCCGGCAACATCATCATCCGCCAGCGTGGGACGAAGTTTCACCCCGGCAGGAACGTCGGACTGGGACGCGATTACACCATCTTCGCGCTCGTCGACGGGCGGGTGAAGTTCGACCGCGCGGGTCGCCGCGTGAACGTCGAGCCGGTCGAAGCTTCGGCATCCTAGCCGCGAGTTCCGCGATGCGGAGCGGCGGAGAGCAGGACGGCTGGATCGCCGCGCGCGCGCGTTTGTTCGTTGTGCGGTAGCGGCTTTGTAAGCTATAACCGCAACCTCGATGAAATACCGCACGCACCTCCTCTTCGGTCCTCCAGGCAGCGGCAAAGGCACCCAGGGGAAGATTCTCGGTAACATCCCGCGCTTCTTCCATTGCGCGTGCGGCGATGTATTCCGGTCGATAGACACGCGGACGCAGGTCGGCCGCGCCTTCCTTGAATACTCGAGCAAAGGCGAGCTCGTGCCGGATGAGATCACCGTCCAGCTTTGGAAAGCCCGCATCGACGCGGCGGTCGACGCGCACACCTTTAAGCCCGATATCGACGTTCTCGTGCTCGACGGCATTCCGCGCAACGTCGGCCAGGCCAAGATCATGGATGAGCTGATCGACGTGGAGAAAGTGTTCCACCTCTCGTGCCCCGATCGTGCCGCACTCTATGCGCGCCTCAAGAAGCGGGCGCTGAAGGACAACCGCCTCGACGACGCGAACGAGGACGTCATTAAACGCCGGCTCGCGACGTATGAGAACGAGTCGAAGCCAGTGCTCAGCTACTACGGCAAAGACCGCATCACCTGCATCGACGCGACCGAGCCGCCGTCGAAAGTCTTGCTGCACATCCTCGAAAGCGTAAACGACGGGAGCAACGGGAACGGCCAGCATGAGTCAGCAGCAGTTTGAGAATTTCACCGCCTCGAGCCTCTATTGCGATAAGTGCAAAACGGCGATGCCAGTGCGCGAGCGACTCCTGCTCGTGTTGCCTGACAAGGAAGTCTTCGATTATCTCTGCACCGGCTGCGCCTCGTCCGTAGGGCAGCGCGAAGTGACCGCGGGCGAGAAGATGATGGCGCAAGCAATGGCTCCGCGTCGCCCACGCCGCGCGGCGCCTGTCCCGCGTCTGCAAATCTGACGCGCAATGCGCGTCGTCTTCATCGGCACGGGCGAGATCGGCGTGCCGGTGTTGCGCTGGCTGCTCGATTCTGGCGAACACGAGCTGGTCGGCGTCGTCACGCAACCTGACAAGCCGGTAGGCCGCGAGCAGCGGATTCAAGCGCCGCCGATCAAAGCCGCGCTCGGCGATCGCAACCTGCCGGTGCTCCAGCCGGAACGGATCAAGCGACCGGAAGCGATTGAGGGGATTCGGACGCTCGCGCCCGACGTCATCGTTGTCATGGCCTATGGGCAAATCCTGCCGCGCGCCGTGTTGGACATCCCGTCGACCGCCTGCCTCAACCTCCACGCATCACTCCTGCCGAAGCATCGGGGCGCCGCTCCGATCCAGGCGGCGATTCTCGCCGGAGACGCACAAACCGGGATCACGGTGATGTACATGGATGAGGGGCTCGACACCGGCGACGTCCTGCTTGAGCGCAGCATACCGATCACGGCGAACGAAACTGGCGGATCGCTGCACGACCGGCTGGCAGAGATCTCTCCGGGCGCTCTCGGTCAAGCTTTGCATCTACTCGGCGCCGGAGATGCGCCGCGCATCCCGCAGAACGCCGCCGAGGCGACCTATGCGCCGAAGCTGGAGCGTGAGCACGGGCTCATCGACTGGGCGGAACCCGCTGAAGCAATCGAGAGGAAGATTCGCGCCTTCGATCCGTGGCCCGGTTCTTACACGCTGGTGCGTGACGACACCGGGCGTGAACGGAAGCTCAAGATCTACCGCGCCGTCGTCGAAAGCTCGGCAGCTGGCGCGGAAGGTATCCGGATTCCAGCACTCGGCGGCACGTTGGTCCTGCTGGACGTGCAACTCGAAGGAAAGAAGCGCATGAGCGCGGCCGAGTTCGTCCGCGGCCATCCTTGGGCGGCTCAGCCGTCTCTCTCCACCACAGGCTAGGCCGGGAGCATTTTGCTTCCCAACGTTCGGGTTCTGTTTGATCTTCCCGGCCATGCAGAACGAACCCTCCGGGGCAATCTATAAGCGCGTCGTCCTTAAGCTCAGCGGCGAAGCGCTCCGCGAGCCGGGGGCGCGCGACAACATCTCGCCCCAGATCGTGCGCGGCCTCGCGGATTGCATTAAGCGCGTGCGCGACCTCGGCGTCGAAACATCGGTGGTCATCGGAGGCGGCAACATCTGGCGCGGGCTATCGGCTGCGAACCGCGGCATGGATCGGACGACCGCCGATTACATGGGCATGCTCGCGACCGTTATCAACGGCCTCGCGCTCAAGAGCGTGCTCGATGAAATGGGCGTCGACACGCGCGTCCAGACGGCGATTGCGATGGAGAACGTGGCGGAGCCGTTCATTCTCGGCCGCGCGCGGCGGCACCTGGAGCTTGGTCGCGTGGTGATCTTCGTAGCCGGCACCGGGAATCCTTACTTCTCCACCGATACGACAGCGGCGTTGCGCGCGAGTGAGATTCGCGCTGGTGCCATCCTGAAAGCCACGAAAGTGGACGGCATCTACGATTCTGATCCGAAGAAGAACCCCGACGCGAAACGATACGATCGGCTCAGCTATACCGAGGCGCTGACCAAGCGGCTCCAGGTGATGGACTCCACGGCATTCAGCCTGTGCATGGATAACAAGATCCCGATCATCGTGTTCGATATGAGCCAGCCTAGCAACTTCACCGACGTGGTGCTCGGCAAGCCCATCGGCACGATGGTTTCGGAGTAGTCGCTGGGTAGGGACGGCGCGCTGCGCCGTCCGAGCGGCGTCGCCGTCGCTGACAACGCTGCGAACATCCGGATCGCCCAGCCCGCGAGCTACGCGTCCCGGACATCGCAGCGCGATGTCCCTACCACTTGCGATACGCGCAGCGGCAGCGTTCATTGGCGCACCATGAGCGCTGAAGAAGTCTTGTTCGATACCGAGGTGGCGATGGAGAAGAGCGTCGACTACATGGTGCACGAGTTCTCCGGCGTGCGAACCGGCAAAGCGTCGCCCGCGCTCGTCGAGAATGTCGACGTGGAGGCTTACGGCTCAACGATGAAGCTGAAGCAGCTCGCGCTGATCACGACACCCGAGCCACGGCTCGTGGTTGTCCAGCCGTTCGACGCCTCGACCGTGCGCGACATCGAGCGGGCGCTGAAGGAGTCGAAGGTCGGCATTACGCCGCTGGTGGATGGAAAGCTGATCCGCCTGCCAGTTCCCGAGCTTTCCGAGGAGAGACGCAAAGATCTGGTGAAGTCGCTCAAGCAAATGGCGGAAGAGGCCCGCGTGCGTGTGCGAGCGAACCGCCGCAGCTCAATGGACGACGCCAAGAAGTTAGAGAAGTCCGGTGAAATCACCGAAGATGGGCTGCGGGACCTTGAGGACGGCGTGCAGAAACTCACCGACCGCTTCGTCAAATCGATCGACGAACACTTCGAACGGAAAGAGGCCGAAGTGATGAAGGTCTGATCCGGGCGCGACGCGTTGCACGTCCTAACGCGGTCATCCTGAGTCGCGAAGACGGCGAAGGACCTCACGCGACGAGACGGGCGTTGCAGTCCAGTTGACCTGCCAGCAGCGCAGGCGTTCAGTGATTAGCCGCGCCAACAGCAACGCAAAGATCGCGTGCTTGCGCGAGGTCCTTCGCCGTCTTCGCGGCTCAGGATGACCGCGGGGGGAAAGCAGCGCCGTCCGGTGCTACAGCCGCACGAGATCGAGCAGGAACTGGCACCAGAGATACACCATCCCGCGCCAGGAATACTTCACCTCGTGATCGTTCGCCGGCTTGAGCACGCCAGCTCGGATGTTGTGCGCGATCTGCTCGCGTAGATCCTTCTCGATCTCGGCCTGTATCCGATCCTCATCCATCGGATCGATCACGCTCAGCTCTACCTGGTTCTGCCGCAGGTATTCCTTGTGGCTTTGGTAGAGCTGCCAAAAGGACTGATCCGGGCGCTGCCGATTGATACGGAACTGCGGTGTCAATTTGAGGCCGTAGGAGAGCGGATAGTTCCACGTCGTCCAGATGATCCCGTCCTTCGCGCGCGACGAGATCCGCAGGTAGTAGAACGAGAGGTCGTTCTGCTCATTCAGGCAGATGGTGGCCTGGGCGCGGTCCTCTTCCTTGTAGAAGAGCCGGAAGAACTGCTTGTAATCCTCCCAATCCCAGCCGGCATCCTGCACGTGCGCGAAGTTCTCATTCTCGATCTCACGGGTGATGTCGCTCAGGGTCGGAAACACCTCGGATGACGGCGCGGTTTTAGGCCGCAGCGACTTTTCTTTCGGCAATCGAAGCGCGCGAATGCGCGTCAGGATTTCCAACCACGGCAAGAAGAGCCATGCTGCCGCGCCGATCAGCCCAGCCACCCAGCTACCGCTCGCAAAGTAGATCGCGAGAAACGTCGACGCGAGGATGCCGAAGGCGCCGGCTTTCTGGGCAAACGACGTCTGATAGCTCCGCAGAGCGATGCTGAGCACAGCAACGCCCAGAGTCAGGAAGAGTCCGAACAGCATTAAGGCTTGATCCCGTGCTCGCTGAAGAACTTCTCCAACTGGTCGGTGTCGAAGTTCGCGAGCACCTCGTCGCCAGCGACAAGGGTGGGGACGTAGGTCTGGTCCGACAGCTCGGTCATCTCTTTGTACGCGTCACGATCCTGACCGACGTCGACCTCGGTGAATTGATAGCCGCGCTCCGTCAACCATTCCTTCGCGTCGATGCACCACGAGCACCATTCGCGGCTGTAGAGTTTGATTTCAGTGGCCACTTGGGAATAAACAGGCGCAGAAGAGTGCGTCAATAGGCCGGCATTGGCCGGGCGGCCGCTAATACGATTTAGCCCAGACGACGCGCTGCGGGCTTGGAGCGCCGCTGAAGGGGCAGGTTCCCGCTTCTGACGCGCCGAAGGGAATGCAGCGGATGGTGACCTTCAGGTCCGCTTTGATCTGCTCCTCGACCTCGCGCGACCCATTCCAATGCGCGAGCGCAAAGCCGCCGTGGATCTCCGGCTTGTCGGCCTTCTTCGGCGTAAAGAAATCGTAGAACTCTTCCTTCGTGTCGATCGTGCGCGTGTTGGCGTCGCGAAACTCCTTGGCGCGGTCGAACAGGTTCTGCTGGATCGACTCAAGCATCGCAGCCGCCCGGCTGACGAAGTCTGCAGTCAGGAGGAACTCCTTCGACTTTACCGGCTGATCGCGGCGTGTGACCGCGACATTTCCCGACTCGAGATCGCGCGGCCCGAGTTCAACGCGGATCGGCACGCCCTTCTTGATCCACTCCCAGCTCTTCACGCCGCCACCAAGGTCGCGGCGGTCGACTTGCACCTCGACCGGCGCGCCCGCATAGCTCACGCGACGGAGCTCAGCGGCGAGCTTCTCCGCGGCTTCCAGAACCGCAGCGCGCGTCTCTTCTTTCGGCGTGATCGGCATGATCACGATCTGCGTCGGCGCGATGCGTGGTGGCAGCACGAGACCGTCGTCATCCGCGTGGGCCATGATGAGCGTGCCGATCATGCGCGTGCTCATGCCCCAGCTGGTCGTCCAGCCGAACTCCTGCTTTCCGTCGCGTGTCTGAAATTGAATGCCGCTCGCGCGCGAGAAGTTCTGCCCGAGAAAGTGCGACGTGCCTGCCTGGATTGCCTTGCGATCCTGCACCATCGCTTCGATGCAAAGCGTCTGGACGGCGCCGGGGAAGCGCTCGCTCTCCGACTTCTCGCCCGTGAACACCGGGACGGCGACGTAGTCGCGCACGAAGGTCTCGTAAACGTCGAGCATGCGCTTCGTTTCCTCGCGCGCTTCCGCTTCGCTCTCGTGGACGGTGTGACCTTCCTGCCAGAGGAACTCGGTCGTGCGCAGAAAAATGCGTGGCCGCATCTCCCAGCGGACGACGTTGCACCATTGGTTGATCAGAATCGGGAGATCGCGATAGCTCTGCACCCACTTCGCGTAGGTCGCCCCGATGATGGTCTCCGATGTCGGCCGGACCACGAGCGGCTCGCTGAGTTCAGCTGAAGGCGCGGGCCGCATCTTGCCATCCGGCCCGATATCGAGCCGATGGTGCGTGACCACCGCACACTCCTTGGCGAAGCCTTCCACGTGCTCGGCTTCTTTCTGCATGTAGCTGAGCGGGATGAAGAGCGGGAAATAGGCATTCACGTGACCTGTCGCCTTGAACATCGCATCGAGCCGGCGCTGCATGTTCTCCCAAATTCCGTAGCCCCATGGCCGAATCACCATGCAACCGCGGACGTCGGACGGCTCGGCGAGCTCCGCCGCGCGGATCAACTGCTGATACCATTCCGGAAAATCTTCGTCGCGACGCGGGGTGATCGCCGTCTTCGCGGCGGCTGGTTGATTGGCCATGGCTGAGAGGTGGCGAAGCTAGCGCGGCGGGATAAAATCGCCAGTCGCCATTTGCCTGTGCGCACGCGCAACTTTCAACGTGCGTTTGTGTTTTGAATGCTCAAAGGCATGAACACCAAAATGTTAGTCACCATCCTCGCGGCGACTGCCGCACTGCAGTTCTCGACCACTGCGTGGTCTCAAGAGCCCGATGCCGACGATTATGGCCGACGTGGCGCTCGGCACAGAATGCTCGCGAATCTCTCGCCCGATGAGCGCGCGAAATTTCGTGCTGCGCACCGTCAGGCGATGAGCGACCCAGCTGTGCAGGCTGCAAAAGATCGCCAGCGGCAGGCCGCTCGGGAGTTCCGCGATCTGAAGCGCTCGAGAATGCTGCAGGCGGATCCGACGATTCAGCCGATCCTCGACAAGATGCCGGCGCGCCGCGGCCGCGGTCGCGGTCGCTAAGCTGGCTCTGTACGCGAGTCGACGCTCAGGCCAGTTCTGCTGGCGTGAGCGTCGTTTCTGAAACGGGTGTGCGCGACTTAGTTCCGCGCGAAGAGCGCCATCGCCGCGCCGCCGCCTGCATTCCCTTCTGCGTAGCCGCCGGCGAAAGCCATGCTGGCGATCGTGCGATACTGCGCGTGCGGACCAGTCGCTGCGCCCGCGACGGTGAAGTTGGTGCTGAAGATGTTATCGCGGTGCTTCCGTGAGCGGAGGCCGTCATCGATGATCAATGCGATCACGATCTCACGCGCCGATTGCCGGCCGCACGAGATGTTTTCGCCCCACGAACCGCTGAAGCTGCCGTAGCGGCTGATGCGGCTGCCGGTGTTACCGCCAGCGTTGTGGCTCATGCCGCCGCCCGCTTGCGCGGCGCAATGGTCAGCTGCCGCCCGAGACATGCCGGGCGAGAATGCGAGCGCCGCACGCGGTGAGGCGCTGCGCAGGTAGCGGATTGCTTCGTCGACCGCTTTCACGCCTTCTTTCGTGCGGAATGGGATCCGACCCGGACGCACGAGCATGTTGCCATTGAACTGACCACGCATCTCTTCGAGATAGCTGGCGTACTGGGCGGGATTTTGGCGTGCAAGGTTCATCTCGCGCACGACAGCGCTGCCGGAACTACCGCCGTCACCTTGCGCGGTGGCGGTCGGGTTGGCAGAGAAGAACGTGGTAGCAGCGAGGGCGAAAATCAGGGTAAAGGCTGGACGGCTCATTATGGAAATTATAAGCAGGAGCGATGCCAGCCCGGCGTTCTTGCTCGTTCGTAGTCACCGCCGCACCCCTGCGTTGCACCGCAGGAACAAGCAGTTGACACTCCCCACCCTCACCCGTAATTTCCGGGCCCTTTCCGCTGCCATGAAGACATTCTCCGCCAAAGCTAACGAGGTCCCGCGCAAGTGGTGGATCATTGACGCGAACAACCAGGTGCTCGGCCGCGTCGCGGTGAAGGCAGCGAATCTCCTTCGGGGCAAAGAGAAGCCGATCTACACGCCGCATGTCGACACCGGCGATTTCGTCGTCGTGATCAACGCCGAGAAGGTCCGCCTGACCGGCAAGAAGGAAGATCAGAAGACCTACATGAGCTACTCGGGTTTCGTGGGCGGCCACAAGACCGAGAACGCCAAGGCTCGTCGCGTCCGCCATCCTGAGCTCATGGTCGAGCGCGCCATCCGCGGCATGATCCCTCACAACCGCCTCGGTCGTTCCGTTTACCGCAAACTCAAAGTCTACAAGGGCGACGCTCACCCGCACGAAGCGCAGCAGCCGGCTGCAGTCACCCTGGCGTAGCCGCACACAATCTCCATGGCCACTACTGAGGAATTCATCGCCACTGGGCGCCGCAAAAACGCAGTCGCCCGCATCCGCATGGCGGCGGGCAACGGCAAGATCGACGTCAACGGCAAGACGTTCGAAGAATATTTCCCCACCATCCCGCTGCAGAACACGGTGTTGCAGCCGCTGCAAACGGTGAAGCTGACCAACTCCTACGATCTCTCGATTAATGCGAGCGGCGGCGGCCCGACCGGCCAGGCTGGCGCAGCGCGTCTCGCGATTGCGCGGGCGTTGATCCAAGTCGATGCGAACCTCCGTGGCACCTTGAAGGCTGAAGGCCTGCTTCGCCGCGATCCTCGCATGAAGGAGCGCAAAAAGGCCGGCCAGCCCGGCGCTCGCAAGCGCTTCCAGTTCTCGAAGCGCTAATCAGCGTTTCGCTTTTAATGTAGCGGTCTACGACCGCCGAACGCGGCTGCTTAGAGCCTTCGCAGCAGACGGTGGATGCAAGTCTCGGCGCGCGAATTACGACGGCCGCGTTGAGCCAGCGTCAGCGTGCACCAGATTCGGCGGTCATGGACCGCCGCTCCAAGGTTACGGCGTAGGCGCGGCAGCCGGCGGCGCAGCGTTTGCCGGTGCTGCCGCAGGCGCACCTTGAACCGGAGGTGCGGCAGGCGGAGCCGACGGCTTCAGTGACCTCAAATACCGCTGCGCTTCCGTAGCCGCAAAGCTGTCCTTGTACTGCGTCATCACGGTTTCGCAGACGCGACGCGCCTCATCTACCTGTCCCTTCGCCTTCAGCAGCGGCACCTGCGAGATCATCGCCAGTGGCGCATTGAAGCTCTGCGAGTGATCCGCTGCGACGCGGCGATACGTCTCCAGCGCGTCGTCTGGGCGACCGAGCGAATCGTAATTGCCCGCGATGGCCATCTGCGCCGTCGTCATCAGCTGATGCTTCGGATGGCGGTCGATGAATGACTGAAGCGTGGTATTTGCCTCCGCGAACTTTTGCTCCTTGCGTTGCTCGGCAGCGAGCAGCAGCGCCGCGGTGGGAGCCGCATTCGAGCCGGGATGCTCCACGATCACCTTCTGAAAATCAGCTGCCGTCTTGGCGTTGCCGAGCATGGTGGCGGCGGCGGCTTCGTTCCGCGCGCTGATAAAGCGGTACGCTCCATAGGCGGCGATCGCGAGCAACAGCGCGGCCACCGCGATGATGATCGTGTTCTTGTGCCGCATCCAGAAGACCTGCGTCTCGAGGAGCGGATCTGTCGGACTGGTAGAAGTGGGAGTCGGGGCGGTCGCCATAGGTGCGCTGCGGGAGCGCGGGATGGTCTTATGCCACGCGAAGGTTTCCCGCGCAAGACCGCATAAGGCCAGCCGTCGAGGCGCCGACGATCTCTGGTTATGGCCGACCAAAACGAGCAATCCCCCATGCAGAACCCGGAGAAAGATCCGGACGAGTGGGTCACTAAAGACGAGCCGATGACCGGCCCGCAGCGTTCCTACCTGCAAACGCTCTGCCGCGAAGGGCAGGAAGAGTTCAACGAGAACTGGACCAAGGCCGAGGCGTCGAAAAAGATCGATGAACTGCAGACGAAGACTGGGCGCGGCAAGAGCAGCTAGCTGTCGCTGCGGCTTTCCGAACTAGACAGGATTGACGGGATTTTCAGGATTAACAGGATTGCGCCTCGCGTCGCGCGATCCGTCTTCAATCCTGTTAATCCACTGAATCCTGTAAATCCTGTCTAGTTCGTCCGGTGCTGCGCACCATCCTGCAGCACGATCTCCTCTGACGGCCGCGTGTCCGCCTTGAGGAACTTCCGCATCAAGCCGAGCGCCTCGTCGTTCTCGCGCGGAGTGTTCGAGACGCAGCAGTCCGCGGGAATCATGAGATTGAAGTCCCGCATGTAGGCATCGTTGGCGGTGAAGAGGACGCAGAAGTTGCCGGCAATGCCGGTGAGGATGAGTCGCTTCGCGCCGACGTAGTGCAGAAGCGTCTCGAGCGTGGTTGAGAAAAAACCGGAGTGCTTCGGCTTGAGGACAAAGTAGTCGTCATCATCCGGTCGCAGAGTCTCCACGATCTCCCGCCCGCGCGACTCCCCCGAGAGGCAATGATCGACTGTGGTGCGGAAGTCCGACTTCCACTTCCCGAAATTGTCGTTCACGTAGATCGCAGGCACGCCGGCCTCTCGCGCGCGCTGCTTCAAGGCGAGTAGCTTCTCCGCCATCTTCCGCGCGTCCGGCAGCATCTGCTCGGCCTCCGGAAAGGCGAGATCGTTGATCACGTCGATCAACAGTAGCGCCGTCTCGCACTTGTCCGGCGCGCTGCCGTGCAGGTCTTCGTTCTTCGCGGGCATGCGACGGAAACGCGCGGCTCGTTAGGTCGAGCGCGCGCCTTTGCCGCGTGCGCCACTCGCGCCCGTGCTGCTCTTTTTTGCCGCCGAGCCGCCGCCGGCACTCAGGTTCGTGGCGCTCGGCTTTTTGCCCGAGCTACCCTTCCGACCGGGACGGTTGCCCGCTTCTTCCGGGCCTTTTTTTGGTGTGCTGTGCTGCGCCTTTTTCTTGATCGTTGCCATGCAATCTCCTGGTTGGTTTCAGAATGGACAACGCAACTCGGGTGGGACGCGGCCTTGTGAGGTGTGGCGTATGTCGGCATACGCATGGTCGTTAGCCACCGCGATCATGTTGATGCAGGCACTCAGCGGATTTTTCACGGGACTGTTCGGCCTTGGGAAGGATCTCACCGCGTTGCAACTCTCCGCGCGCGGCATTCTCATCCTCTTCTCCGCGCTCATCCTCGTGCGCATCGGCGCCAAGCGTGCCCTCGCCCGCAAGACGCCGCTCGACATGATCATGATCGTGATCGTCGGCTCGCTGCTGTCGCGTTCGATCAATGGTAGCGGGCCGCTGTTCGGCACAATCGCCGCCTCTTTTGTGCTCGTCGTCTCGCACCGCGGCCTTGAGTTCCTTGCCTACTCGTTCCATCCGCTCGGCGTCGCGATGAAAGGCGCGCCGGGTCTCGTCGTGGAGGACGGCCGCTACGTCGAGAAGACGCTGCGTCAGAATCACATCATGAAGAACGACGTGGAGGAAGATCTCCGCCTTGACGGCAAAACCGAGGACATCTCGAAGGTCCGAGTCGCGCGCGTGGAGCGCAGCGGCGACATCAGCTTCCTCTATAAGGAAGACAAGTAGCACCGGTAGCAATTCCGCTCGTCACCTGCGGGCTTTTGCTTATTGGTGCTGCTCCGATGCAGCACGACAAGCTCTTCATCCCCGGCCCGGTCGAGGTCTCACCGAAGACGTGGGCCGCCTTCTCACGCCCGATGATCGGGCATCGCGGTGAGCCATTTAAGAAGCTCTACGCCGGCATCCACCCTCGCCTGCAGGAGCTCTTCGGAACCACGCAGCCAGTCTTCCTCTCCACCTCATCCGCTTGGGGCGTCATGGAAGCAGCGATCCGGAACGTCGTGCGGGAGCGTGTCCTCTGCTGCATGTGCGGAGCGTTTTCGGATAAGTGGCTCGACGTGGCGCGGCGCTGCGGGAAAGAAGCCGCGCCACTGCAGGTGGAATGGGGCAAGCACATCGAGCCGGCCGCGTTAGATGCTCAGCTGTCGAGCGGTCGATTCGACACCGTCACGCTGATTCACAACGAGACCTCGACTGGCGTCATGAACCCGCTGCGCGCCATCTGCGAAGTTGTGCGCCGATACCCCGACGTCGTGCTGATTGTCGACACTGTCTCCTCCTTTTCAGCGGTTTCGATCATGATGGACGAACTCGGGATCGACGTCCTCATCACCGGCAGCCAAAAGGCTCTCGCCTTACCGCCGGGCCTCGCGCTCTTCAGCGCATCCGACAAAGCGTTCGCGCGTGCGGCCGAAAACAACGACCGCGGCTACTACTTCGATTTCCTCGAATTCAAAAGACAGCAGGAAGGCAACATGACGCCGAGCACGCCGAGCGTCGCGCACATCCACGCGCTCGAGTCGAAGCTCGACGACATCTTCACCGAAGGCTTGGAGCAACGACATGCGCGACATGTTTGGACGAACGCGATGGTGCACGATTGGGTGCGGAGCCGCGGGTTCGATTTCTTCGCCGAGGAAGGCTACGCCTCGGTCACGCTGACGTGCGTGGCGAATAGCCGCGGCATCGACGTGCCGAAGCTCGTCGGCGACATGCGCGAGCGTCACCACATCGTGATCGACGGCGGTTACGGCAAGCTCAAAGGCCAGACCTTCCGGCTCTCAAACATGGGCGATGAAACGGAAGAGACCGTCTCGCACCTGCTCGCCTGTCTCGACGATTGTCTCGGCACGGCATGACTCCATGCGCGACATGCGCTCACCGTTTCAGACGCCGCATGGTTGTCGCACTTGCGAGATCGCGCAGCGCGTCCTTGCCGATCCAGCGGGACGTTCTGTCAGTCGACGCAGCTAAGCGCTGCGCAACCTCCAGAGCTGCGGCGTGCAGTGCACGATCCCGCTGACCAGTTCGTCGCAACGCCCAACTGACCGCCTTCTTCACGAAGTTGCGCTCGTCACTGGCGGCATGCTCGACCAGGTGTAAACCGCGCAGAAACGGCTCGTCCCCGGTTGTTTTGTCATGGCCCGCAACGCTGGCCAGGAGAGCAAACGCCGCGCGCCTCACGAACTCCGCGGGCGCATCGCTCCACTGCGCGACCTTCACGAACGCATGTGGCGTCCGATCGAAAAGGTGAAAGCAGGCGGAATCGCAGATCGCCCAGTTATCGAAATCGCGCGCCCAGCGATCCATCAGCGTCGGCGTCACCCGCGCCGGCTCGGCGACGAACACCGCGAGCATGCGCGCTTCGTAAACGCCGGTCTTCCAAAGCGCGATTGCGAGCTGGTGATTGGGGCCGAGTTGCTTCGCATAGGCGCGGATATCGGCAACGGAAACACCGAGGACGTGCTCCGAGCGGATGGCGTATCGCGCCAGGCCATCGCGGATGCGCGCGCTGCCATGGCGTTCGAGCCAGACGAGCGAGGCTCGAACTGCTTCGTCGACGGAGAGAGATTTCTCAGCGGTGCGAGTGTTTCGAGGCAGGATGTTTCGCATGATGCAGATTCGAGGCCGCGGTTCCCTCTGCTGAAATCCTGTTAATCCTGTGAATCCTGTCTAGTTCGGAAAAACGGAGAAGGGCGCCCCGTTTCCGAAGCGCCCTTCAATTTTGACGGCGATAAGCCGAATTCTGTCAGCCGCCGAAGCGACCGGATGATCATTTATCTCAGCCCGCTTGCGCGAGCCGCCCGATCCCGCTGGGGGGCGGAACCGTGATGCGACGAAACCCGAGGATCAACGGACCGGCTGCCCTCCCTCTGTTCTGTCTTGCACCGCATGGGGTTTTTCCTGCCTCGCGGATTGCTCCGCGAGCGGTGAGCTCTTACCTCGCCTTTTCAACCTTACCGGCGCTCTGTCGCCAAAGCGCAGGCGGTATATTTTCTGCGACACTTTCCGTCACCGCGCGCTTACGAGCGCGGCGCCCGCGTGTTCTACGCGGCATGTTGCCGTGTGGTGTTCGGACTTTCCTCCAGCGCGAATTCCTTCACGCCAGCGATCATCTGCCGTCGCGCCGAAGGTAACCCGCCGCGGTGATCTCAGCAATCGCGCTGCTACTCGGGAGACCCAATCGGCGGCCCGGCAGGAATGCGCGCCGGCTTTGGCAACTCGACCTCCTTCGGGTTCCGGCGGAATCGCTCGATCTGCAGCGCCAGATAGCTGTTGTGCGCGGCATCGGCAGATCCGCCGGTCGCGCGCGACTGAGCGCGCTTCTCAAACTCGGTGATCTTCTGCAAGGCAGCGGCCGCGACCTGCTGCTGCGTCTCGGTGTTCGCGGCCAGCCG
>CADCTA010000072.1 GCA_902805675.1 uncultured Chthoniobacterales bacterium
TGCGCGGGGAGGATCTCCGTTTCCGTCAGCTCATCGACGCGCAGCACAGTCGCATCCGCCAGGCGCACGGCGGCGCGGCTGTCTTCGCCAGTGCGGAGCCGATCACGCGTCGCGAGTGGCTGGCCGACGGTCGCAGGACTCCACCCTCCGGCCGGTTTGGCAGAGTCGACTTCGTTCTCGACAGTGAGCACCTCGGCCGTGTCGGTCCCCTGCGCGGCCGCGTGGCCAAAGGCGAGCATCACCGCTGCGCCCGCGGCCGCCATTCGTCGTAAAGACTTCACCACGTGGTCTCCACGCGTCGCTTCTACCGAACTCCTGACACGAAGTCTCTACCCAAAACAGTTCTCATCATGCGTCCGCCGACGTGAGGCCTGACCGGATCAACAGCCCACGATCTCGAATCGATCGCTGGCTGCGGACATGCCAGTCACCGCCGCCCCCGGTGGCACTCACGGTTTGAGGTTATACACCTCGACGAGGGCGACGCCGGTCGTGTTATTGCGGCCCCTCGCGATCGCGGTATACGCGCCGGGAGTCAGCTTCGCGACGATGGCCGATTCGCGATCATTCGATGGCTGCAGACCGGCCGCCGTGATTTCCGACGCCTGGTGATCCTTCCAGTCGTTGTTCACGTTCCGCAGCACTCCGTTGCTGTCGACGATCTGCAACTCCGGATCCGCCACCGGGTTCAAGACGCCTGCTCCGCCGAGCGATGGCCCGAGCGCGCGCACGGCCACGTTTGCGCCGCCTTTTCCATTGCCGCCAACGATAAAGCCGGCGATCAGGACGCCCTCGCCGGTATCGATGAAGCCACGGGTGCTGATGTTCGCGAGCTGAGAAGCAGCCGCCTGGTCGAGATCGTACGCCTCGATCAGCCCGACGCCGGTGGCGCCGTCTTTGCCCCGGAGGATCGCGGAGTATGGCTGATTCGCGTCCAGCGTGGCGATGAGCGCCGACTCGGCGTCTCTCGCGGGAGCGATGCCGCTGGCCTCGATCTCCGCCTGCTGCCCGCCTGTCTTCCAGTCATCGTTCGTCGCAACGAGCGTTTCGCCGCTAAACAGCTCAAGCGTGGTATCGGACAAGGCATTCTCCACGCCCGCGGCCTTGAGCGACGGCCCTACTGCGCGAAGCATGACTTTCTTCGGGTCGGACCCGGTCGCGATCATGCCAGCGATGAGCACGCGATCTCCAGCCTCCACGCGCAGACGGGTGGAAATGTTCAGCAACTTATCGGCGACGCCCGCCGGATGTGCCACGGTGACCGCAGCCGTCGTGGAGGGACCGTCGGCGATTCCGTCCGAAGGCGTGACAGTGCACGTGAGCGTGTCACCGGCTGCCGCCGTGTTGCGCGGGATCGCGTCTGAAAGCGCGGCGTTCACGACGTCGCGGACGACGGTGTGGTTCACACGCCACACGAAACGGAACCGCGGGAGGTCGTAATCGGGGTCGAGGAAGAAGGTCGGCATGCTGACACGGCAGAAGACGACATCGCTCGGGACTGGAGCCGGTGGATCGAATGCGGCCTGCACAGCGCCGGGCGGGCGATTCACGATTTCGCCCGAGCTGATGACTGTGAATGGCGCACGCGTGAAGACCTGGTCGTTCAGGGTAAGCTCGACGTGCCAGGTACCAGGAACATTGAGGTTGGCCGTGTAATTGAAGTAGTAGGCCGGATCACGGTTGCCGGGGCTCAAAGTTCCGCGTTGCCCGTCGATCGCGACACTGCCATCCGGCCGCAAGTATCGCACTTTGTAGCTGGTAATGGTGGTCGCATTAGCAAGCCAGAACCAGAACTGCACCGTCCGCGTTCCGGTGTAGAACGTTCCAGTCCGGCTCGTATCGAAATTCGGCCCTTGCCATCCGGCCAAGTTATCGTTCGTGAAGACAAAGTCGCGCAGGTATGGCTCCGTTCGGAACGCCGGCTGAGCTACCCAGTTGCTCACTCCGCCGCGGCAGGAGCCCGCGAACGACTCGAACGGCATCCAGTTATACAACGACGTGAAATGCAGATGAGGCGCCGTGCTCGAACCGCTGCTCGCGACGAGGCCGAGTTGCTGCCCGGCCTTCACCTGCTGCCCGACAGAGACGGCCACGCTGCCTTTCCTCAGGTGCACATACTGCGTGACATGACCACCCCCGTGATCGATCGACACGAAATTGGGCTTCGCGCCGGCGACGACCGAGGTGTGCATGTCGAACTCGCCGTCTTGCGCCACGTTCACTGTTCCGTCGAGAATCGCGAAAACCGGCACCCCGATGGCCTGCCCTGCGAAGCCGCCCCGAATCCCGGTGTCGATGCCGTTATGTCCGTCGTAGGTGTAGCCGCCGCAGTTCCAGTCTCTGATGCCGGAGCTGCCATCCAGATCGACGAAATTCCCGGGGAACGCGTCTTCAAAGAAATTCCCTGCCTGCGGGTAGAAGGCGTACTTCTTCAAACCCGGAGGCGGCGCGAACTCCTGCGCGGTGGCCGGCGCAGCGTTAGCCAGCAAAATCGCGGCGGCCACCAATCCTCCGATAGCTGGCGGGTGAGATTTCATAGGCATGCGTACGTCTTTGTTCGCGAGTCTGCTGATTGTTTGGGCTCGAGATCTGTGTTGCCTTACTGCAGCACGTAGACTTCGACGAGGCCGACGCCGGTGGTGCCATTCTTTCCACGCACCACGGCGGTGTAGGCGCCCGCGTTAAGCGTGGCGACGACGGCTGACTCGCGATCGTCGCTGGGCTGCACGGTTGTCTCGATGATCTGCTGCTCCTGGCCGCCGGTGCGCCAGTCGTCGTTGAACGCGATGCTGGTGCCGTTCCCATCGATGAAGTCGAGGGTCGTATCCTGGAGCGCACCTTCCACGCCCGCGGCGCCTAACGAGGGACCGACTGCGCGCACGATGAGCCTGCTCGGCGCGCCGTCGATGATGAAGCCGCCGATCATGACGTCATCGCCAGCCTGCACGAAGCCGCGTGTGCTGATGTTCGCCAGCTTCGCCGCACTGCCGGTGTCGAGACTGGCTGTGCCGAGGTCGTACACTTCCACGACACCGATGCCGGTGGAGTTGTCCTTCCCTCCGATCACCGCGGTATACGCGCCCGGGTTCAGGATGGCGATCATGGCCGACTCGCGGTCGTCACGCGGCGCGACGCCGCTTTCGAAGATCTCCTGCTCCTGGAAACTTCTCCAATCGTCGTTCGTCTTGAGCAGCTCGCCGGCTCCGTCGCGCAACTCCATCACCGGATCCTGCAAGGTACCGGCAAATCCGAGCGAAGGTGCCACCGCACGGATGATCAGCTTCTTCGGGGCGTTGCCGGTGATGATGAATCCGCCGATGAGGACGTTTTGGTCGGTGCCGATGGCGAGGCGCGTGGCGATGTTCACCGCGCCGGTTGGCTTGAGGAAGAACGGCAGCGGTTTCGTGGTGGTGCCCTTCGAGTTAGTGGCAAACAGCTGCACGTTGGTGATGACGCCGCCGGAGAGCGGTTTGCCTTTGCCTTCGTAGCGGCGTTGCACCGTCGGAGTGCCCGAGATCGTGCCGGTGGCAGCGTCGAAGCTCAGTCCGTCCGGAAGGTCGCCGATCAGCGTGTAGATGACCGGGTCATCGGGCGTAGAAGTTGGAGCGACGATCTGGTACTGAAACGGCTGACCCGGCGCCAGCGCCGCTTCGCTCGCGCTGGTAATCACCGGCAGGGTCAGGTCGGCGGTGACGGTCAGTTGCACGACGGATACCGTGACGAAGTTGCCGTCGGTGACCGTCAGCTCGACCGCGAAGCTGCCTTCCGTAGCAGGGACGCCGGAGATCACGCCCGTGACGCTGTCGAGCGCGAGGCCCGGTGGCAGGTTGACCGCGGTGATCCGTGCACTGGAGCTGCCGCCGCTGCTGAAGACCTGGAAGCTGAAGCGCTCGCCAGTTCGCCCGGTCGCCGCGGTGCTGCTGGCGATCAAAGGTCCGGCAGAGGGTGGATCCTGCACGGTCAGGGTGAGCGTCCGCAGGGTGGTGCCCACCTCATTCGCGGCGCTGAGCCCGACAGTGTATGTGCCCGACTGCGTCGGCGTGCCGACGATCGTCTCGAGAAACGGATCGAACGACAGACCCGGAGGCAGATTGCTCACCACGAGCGAATCCGCCCCGACGGCGAGGAACTGATACGTGAATTGCAGCTCGCGCGTGCCGCTTGCCGCCAACGGGCTGGTGATGATCGGAGGTCCGACAAGCCGTGTGACGGCAAACGGCACCTGCTCACTTGGGCGCCGGAACGTGCCGACGAGATAGACGTGGTTGGTGTTCGTGAAGACGACGTCCGTGCGATCGTCCGTCCAATCCCGGAAGGCTACATCCGCCAGGGCGAAGGAGCTATCGAGCGAACCGTCAGGGTTCAGGCGCGCGACGCCAGGCGCCGGGCTGCCTCCGAACCGATCGAACCGGCCCGAAACCCAGAGTTTGCCGTCAGGCGCCACGCGAACGTTGGAAACGACCGCTTCACGGCCGGGCGCAGTGTTCTCAGCGGCAGGATTTGGGAGCGCAAACGAGGTATCCAGTGCGCCAGCCGGGGTGAACTTAGCGAGCGAGTACGTCGTCCCATCGCCGCCCGTCAGCCGGTAACTCCCGGTCAGAATGACCGAGCCGTCCGGCATTACGACCGCGCCGGTGACAGGTTGATCAGGCGCCTGGTGGAACCCGTTGACTGGCTGCACCCCTGAGTCGGTCACAGGGTCATACAAGAATGGAAAATTCACGAACGCAGGCAGCGTCGATGTCACTGCGATCGAGCCGAAGCTCAAATCGCGGGTTCCATCCGCACGCACTTTGATGACTTGGTAATTGTACGCGCCGGCGGTGGAGCTCGGGAACGGCGCCACCGACGCGAGCACGAGAACGCCTCCATCGGCAGTCGCTCGCAGCCGGTAGAGGTAGGCTGTCGATCCGCCGGTGATTCCATTCCCGTCCCGGATCACTTCCCCGGTGGCGAAACCGAGCGGAGGCACGCTCGGGTCTTCAGTTCCGTCCGGATTGATCCGGGTGATCCCCAGTTCCCCGTTCAGGTCCACGGTCAGCTGAGGGTCAGCGAAGCTAAAGAGAAGGACTGCGCCGCCGGTGCTCGGCGCGATCGGCGGTGTCGAGCTCCTGAAATTTTCGCGTCCGTCGAAAGCGTTGAAGTTAAATACGTCCTGCAGTTCCTGCGCCGGCCGGAAGCTCGTGTCGATCGCGCCGCTGGGTGTCAAGCGGACGAGATTGCTGAACAGCAAGCCGCCGTTAAAGGATCCCGAAGCGTACATGACGTAAGCCGACCCGTCTGGGAGAAGCGCGAAACTCGCGGCCTGTTTGTCCGGGAAGGGGAGACTGTCGAGTGCGTAGCTGCCATCCCGCGTGCCGTTGTCATTCAGGCGCACGACCGCTGCGTCTGCGGTGTTGCCGAAGTCGGTGTAAAAACCGGAGACATAGACGGCGCCTGTGGGTCCGGTCTGCACGTCGGGTCCGAAGTTCTCGGACTGGAGAATAGGGGCCACGAACTGCTGATCGATGACACCGTTGGCCGAGATCTTCGTGACCGGGCCTCGCACCGGTGCGCCGTTCAAGTTCGCGTACCGCGGGTTCGGGTTCTGGAGGTAGATGGCGCCGCTCTGAGGGTGAATGCTCAAGCGGTAGCCGCCGATTGATCCGTTTGATACGTCAGCATGAGGCGACGTCAGCGCAACTTTTGGGAAGCTCGAATCAACCGCGCCATCCGGCAGGTAACGGACCACACCGACGCTAGCGGTAGTAATCAGCTTGCCGTCCGGCAAGGCGCGGACGTGACGCGTGTGGTCGGCCAATGAATTTTGGACGGCCGGCACCAGCGTGAAAGTCGAGTCGACAGTCCCGTCGCCGTTGAATCGCAGCAGAGCGTAGTTGGTTGTTCCACCGGCGCTGGTGCGCAGGTTCGTGCCACCGAGCACGAGTTTCCCTCCGGCCTGCACCACCATGGCGCGACCGTTGGCTGAGGTCACTGCGCTCGGCACGAAAGTAGTGTCTAACGAGCCATCGGGATTGCAGCGGACGATCCCTCTGCGTGTCTGTCCATTTACGAAGCGGAACGAACCGCAAAAGTAGATCTTTCCGCTCACCGGATCGACCACCGGATCGCCGAAGATGCCTGAGTCGCGGTAATTCGATACCGTGACCGGCGGGCTTGTCGATGTGGATTGGAAGTTCGGCGACTGAAAGGTCGAGTCGATGGTGCCGTCGGTGTTCAGCCGAACCGTCTGCACGATGCTACCCGGCCGGATAACGCCAAAGCCATTCAAGCCCCCGATGGCGACGATGATCTTACCGTCGGGCTGCACGGTCATATATCGAGCCCCGATCCCGAATACGGGCGAATTGAAGGTGAGGTCGCGCGAACCGTCGGTGTTCAGACGGAACACGCGATGAATGGCGGAATCCCTGTTGGAGCCTGCGACCTCGCCGGCTTGCTGAGCGGAATAATAGATCTTGCCGTTCGGCGCTTCGGCTGCCGCCGTTAATATGCCGAAGAGCGCGGCGTCGGGTTTCCACGTCGGATCGACTGCGCCGGTGGTGCCATCCACCCGGATCAGTGCACCGATTCGCTGCCCGTTTGCGCCACTCACGCGACTGCCATTGATCGAGTACATCAGCACCTTTCCCGATTGTAAGGCGAGCACGCCAGTCGGAGACTCGGAGCTTTCCAGCAGCGGGGTGCGTTGAAAGCTGGAGTCGAACGCCCACGTCTCGGCCTTCCCGAGGCTGGGCAAAAGCAGGAGCGCCGCGGCTCCGAGGCATGACAGAGGGAGGGCAGCAGCACGGATGGCGCTGCTGATGTAGATACCGCGTTTGGTGTGTAGTTTCATTCTGGTCTTTGTGTTGTTAGGGGCGAGATGAGGGACGCGCGGCTAGCGAGCCCACAGCACGTAAAGGAGTGCTGCGGTGGGAGCTGCTGAAGCGAGCGATCGGAGGACAAATGTGACTTGTCGTTGCATGGCGGGGTCGGCGACTGCGGACGTATTTACCGGGTATCCAAAATTCCCGGCAGTCCCCAAAAACAGTGAATTTGCGTATCGGGTAAAACCTATAGATCGGCTCCAGACGCCTTCTCTTTCGTGGATGCTGAGCGGCGCGCCGACAGGGGTATCAAGCCGCTGCGAAACGCGTATCCGACCAGGCCGGCGACGTTCCGAACCTTCAGCTTCGAGAGCAGGCTGGCGCGGTGTGTTTCTACCGTGCCGACGCCGATGTGAAGCTTCCCCGCGATCTCTTTGCTGCTGGCGCCTTCGGCGATGAGGATGAGGATCTCTTTCTCCCGCGGACTCAGCCGGATCGCTCCCGGCCCGCGGCGGCTGGCGTCGTCAGCCGCGCCGGAACCCAATGACGCCTGCGCGCCCCTGGAGCGAAAGAAGTGATCTCCCCGGCTTACATGCTGGACCGCTTCGATGAAGTCGTCCCAGGTATTTGTTTTCTCCACGAAACCATCGGCACCGCAGCGCAACGCCTCGATCACTCGATCGTCGGTGACGAATGCGGTGCACAATAGGATGCGCGTCATCGGGGCGTGCTTCCTGATGTGCGGCACGGCTTCGATGCCACTGAAATCCGGCAGGTTGATGTCGAGAATCAGGAGGTCGGGCGCGTGCTCTTTGCACGCGGCGATCGCGGTGGCGGCATCGCCTTTCTCGGCCACGACTTTGTAGCGCCCTTCCTGCCGCGCGAGCATCGCGCTGATGAGTTCGCGCATGAAGCGGTGATCATCGACCACCACGATCGAGATCGGCGTCGCTGGCGCACTTCCGTTCGTCGAAGCGCGGCGGCGGGAGTTTGCGGACTTCGGCCGGAGAGGAACTGGCGACGATGTGGACATTGCTGGCTACGGATCATTACCGCGTTTGTCCGGCGCGGTTTTCCGTAAAACTTGATGAGCAGTCTTGCGCGCCGGCGCTCAGGGCGTCCATACGCAGAATTGAGTATGCCCCGCGCGTTTCGGCTCGCCGAAGGGCCCGGTCGCCTGCTACACACTCGTCAGGGCAGGATGACGCGCCGGTTAACTCATCGCGACTTGCACGCGCTCTCGGAAACCATCCGGGTGCTGTATGAGAGCTGCGAACTGGAGAGCTTTCCTCGTCAGGTGTTCGCGGCCGTCACGCCGCTCGTGCCGTGTGATTACTTCGCCTACAACGAGTTCGCGCGGGACGGCGCGCTCAGGGTAGTGCACTGCCAGCCGGGGCTGCCGGCCGCGGCCACGGACTTTCTGCGCGCGATTGGCCCTGAGTTCTCGAGGGAGCACCCGACGCTCTCTTACGTCAAGCGCACCGGCTCGCCGCAGCCGTTCAAGATCACCGACTTCACCAGCCAGCGACAGTGGCGGCAAACGAGGCTCTACACCGAGTTCTACGAGCCGCTCCGGTGCGAATACCAGATCGCCTTCGCTTCACCGCTGGCCGACGGCCAGATGGCGCTCGCGTTCAACTCCTCAGGGCGCGACTACTCGGATGAAGATCGACAGCTGCTCGAGTTGCTGCGGCCGCACCTGATCCAGGCGCACGCTAATGCGCAGCTCTTCACGCGCGTGACCGGGGCGCTCCGCGGAATCGGGGGCGCTTACCTTTCCGCCGGTCGGGAGGGGAGCATCGGACACGCGACGGGTGAGGCGCTGAGTCTACTACAGCGCTACTTCGCGCATCCCGCCGAAGCGGCGGTGTTGCCGCTGCGCTTGCGGCATTGGCTCCTGAAGCCAGCCGCGGCGGCTCCTGCAGCCGGACCGTTGATCGTCGAGGCGGACGATGCGCGTCTGCGCGTCACGCTCGTTTCGCGCGACCCGGACGGCACTTGCAATCTGCTGCTCGAGGAGAAGCGCGACAGCGTCATGGCGGAACGGCTGATTGCGCTCGGCCTCACGCGGCGGGAGGCAGAGGTCCTGATCTGGGTCGCGCGGGGCAAGAGCAGCGGCGAGATCGCTGTGATCCTCAGCACCAGACCAGCGACTGTGAGCAAGCATCTCGACCACATCTACGGGAAGCTCGGCGTCGAAAACCGCACATCGGCAGCAGCCTACGTCACCGGGTTGTAAACTCGCGGCCCGCGGCAGCGCGGCCAGTTTCCGGACCTGCGCCGCACCGCGCTGTGACGCAGCACGCTTCCCGATACAAACTCCTGCGAGATGCACAATTCCTGCTACGTTGATCCCCGTTAGCTTTCCCGCCAGGCTGAACCCACAAACGCTTCTCCACAGTGTGTTGCTCGGGCGCTGTCGCCGATTTTTACGGTGGCGGTCGTCGCGTGTGACACATCCCCGGATGGCTCCAACGACGAACCTTGAACCGGCTCACCCGAGCGTCGCTCCTGCGCACTCTGACGCTCACGTCCCCATCGCTCTCCTATGAAAAAGACCCCCTCTGCAGTTCTCCCCGCACGTACGTCCCGCCCCGACGAGGGCTCCCGCAGCAAACCCGAGGCGCTCATTGACGGCGACGGCGCCCCGACCAATGGGAACGGCAACGGCGTCAACGGCCATGAGCTCGACCTAAAGCAACTGCACAACGCGCTGGTCGCCTTCAAGCGCGGTAATTTCGCGGCCCGCCTCCCGGAGGAGTGGACCGGCCTCGCCGGCAAGGTGGCAGACACCTTCAACGAGGTAATCGAGATGAATCAGCGGCTCGCGCGGGAGCTGGATCGGATCAGCCGCGTGGTCGGCAAGGAAGGGCGCATTACGCAGCGTGCCTCGATCGGTGACGTGTCGGATTGCTGGGCGGAATCGATCGGGTCGATCAATACGCTGATCGGCGACCTCGTGAATCCGACAAGTGAGATGGCGCGCGTGATCGGTGCGGTGGCGAAGGGCGATCTCTCCAAGACGATGGCGCTCGACATCGATGGGCGCCCGCTGGAGGGCGAATTTTTGCGCACCGCCAAGACGGTGAACACGATGGTGGATCAGCTCGGCGCGTTCGCGTCGGAAGTGACGCGTGTGGCTCGCGAGGTGGGCACGGAAGGTAAGCTCGGCGGCCAGGCGAAGGTCAAGGGCGTGGCCGGCACCTGGAAGGATCTGACGGAGAACGTGAACCTGATGGCCGGTAACCTCACCGCGCAGGTTCGTAACATCGCGACGGTCACGACGGCGGTGGCGAATGGTGATTTGACCAAGAAGATCACCGTCGACGTGAAAGGCGAGTTCCTCGAGCTGAAGGACACCGTCAACGTCATGGTGGATCAGCTGCGGTCGTTCGCGTCGGAAGTAACGCGCGTGGCGCGCGAAGTAGGCTCGGAAGGTATCCTCGGCGGTCAGGCGAAGGTGGAAGGCGTCTCGGGCACCTGGAAGGATCTCACCGACTCGGTGAACTTCATGGCGCGAAACCTCACCGGCCAGGTGCGTAACATCGCCGAAGTGACGACAGCGGTCGCGACGGGCGATCTCTCCAAGAAGATCACGGTAAACGTAAAAGGCGAGATCCTCGAGCTGAAGAACACCATCAACACGATGGTCGACCAGCTCAGCTCGTTCGCATCGGAAGTAACGCGCGTGGCGCGTGAAGTAGGAACGGAAGGAAAGCTCGGCGGCCAGGCGGACGTGAAGGGCGTTGCCGGTACCTGGAAAGATCTCACCGACTCGGTGAACTCGATGGCCGGTAACCTCACCGGTCAGGTGCGTAACATCGCGGAAGTCACGACGGCAGTCGCGAACGGTGACCTTTCCAAGAAGATCACCGTCGACGTGCGCGGCGAAATTTTGGAACTGAAAGACACCATCAACACGATGGTGGATCAGCTCCGTTCCTTTGCGGCGGAAGTAACGCGCGTGGCGCGTGAAGTAGGTTCGGAAGGGAAGCTCGGCGGCCAGGCGGATGTGCAAGGCGTCGCCGGCACGTGGAAGGATCTGACGGACAATGTAAACATGATGGCCGGTAACCTGACCGGCCAGGTGCGAAACATCGCCGAGGTCACGACCGCAATCGCCAACGGCGATCTCTCCCGCAAGATCACAGTGGATGTGCGCGGCGAGATCCTGGAGATGAAGAACACGATTAACACGCTGGTTGATCGGCTCGGTTCGTTCGCCTCGGAAGTAACGCGTGTTGCGCGCGAAGTGGGCTCGGAAGGTATCCTCGGTGGTCAGGCCGATGTGCGCGGTGTTTCCGGCACGTGGAAGGATCTTACTGACTCCGTGAATTTCATGGCCGGCAACCTCACGGCGCAGGTGCGTAACATTGCGCTCGTCACGACCGCGGTCGCGACTGGTGACCTCTCCAAGAAGATCACCGTGGAGGTGAAGGGCGAGATTCTGCAGCTCAAGGACACCGTTAATACGATGGTGGATCAGCTCAGCTCGTTCGCCGCGGAAGTCACGCGTGTGGCGCGCGAGGTAGGCACGGAAGGAAAGCTGGGCGGCCAGGCAGATGTGCGCGGCGTTGCCGGCACGTGGAAAGATCTCACCGACTCGGTGAACTCGATGGCAGGTAACCTGACCGGTCAGGTGCGAAACATCGCGGAGGTGACGACAGCGGTCGCGCGTGGCGATCTCTCCAAGAAGATCACGGTAGACGTGAAGGGTGAAATTCTGGAGCTAAAAGACACCATCAACACGATGGTCGATCAGCTCAGCTCGTTCGCGGCCGAAGTCACGCGTGTTGCGCGTGAGGTAGGCACGGAAGGAAAGCTCGGCGGCCAGGCAGATGTGCGTGGCGTTGCCGGTACGTGGAAGGATTTGACCGACTCAGTGAACTTCATGGCCGGTAACCTGACCGGCCAGGTGCGTAACATCGCGGAGGTGACGACGGCGGTCGCGAACGGCGACCTCGGTAAGAAGATTACGGTGGACGTGAAGGGCGAAATTCTGGAGCTGAAGAACACCATCAACACGATGGTGGATCAGCTCAGCTCGTTCGCGGCGGAAGTCACGCGTGTGGCGCGCGAGGTAGGCACGGAAGGAAAACTCGGCGGCCAGGCAGATGTGCGCGGCGTTGCCGGTACGTGGAAGGATTTGACCGACTCGGTGAACTTCATGGCAGGTAACCTCACCGGCCAGGTGCGAAACATCGCCGAGGTTACGACCGCGGTCGCGAACGGCGATTTGTCCAAGAAGATCACGGTAGACGTCCGCGGAGAGATTCTGCAGCTGAAGGACACCATCAACACGATGGTGGATCAGCTCCGCTCGTTCGCCTCGGAAGTGACCCGTGTGGCGCGCGAGGTAGGAACGGAAGGAAAGCTTGGCGGCCAGGCCGATGTGCGCGGCGTTGCCGGTACGTGGAAAGATCTCACCGACTCGGTGAACTCGATGGCCGGTAACCTCACCGGCCAGGTGCGAAACATCGCCGAAGTTACGACGGCGGTCGCGAACGGTGACCTCTCGAAGAAGATCACAGTAGATGTTAAGGGCGAAATTCTGGAGTTGAAGAACACCATCAACACGATGGTCGATCAGCTCAGCTCATTCGCTGCGGAAGTAACACGTGTGGCGCGCGAAGTAGGTTCGGAAGGAAAGCTCGGCGGCCAGGCGGTCGTGAAGGGCGTCGCGGGAACCTGGAAGGATCTCACCGACTCGGTGAACTCGATGGCGGGTAACCTGACTGGTCAGGTGCGAAACATCGCCGAGGTCACGACCGCAGTCGCGAACGGTGACTTGTCCAAGAAGATCACGGTAGACGTCCGCGGAGAAATCCTGGAGCTGAAAGACACCATCAACACGATGGTGGATCAGCTCCGTTCGTTCGCCTCGGAAGTAACACGCGTGGCGCGCGAAGTAGGCTCGGAAGGTGCGCTCGGCGGCCAGGCGCGAGTCGAGGGCGTCAGCGGCACCTGGAAGGATCTCACCGACTCGGTGAACTTCATGGCGTCGAACCTCACCACGCAGGTGCGAAACATCGCGGCGGTTACGACGGCAGTGGCAAGCGGTGACTTGTCCAAGAAGATCACCGTCGACGTGAAAGGCGAGATCCTCGAGCTGAAGAACACCGTCAACACGATGGTGGATCAGCTAAACTCCTTCGCCTCGGAAGTAACGCGCGTGGCCCGCGAAGTAGGCACGGAAGGAAAGCTCGGCGGCCAGGCGGTCGTGAAGGGCGTCGGCGGCACATGGAAAGATCTCACCGACTCGGTGAACTTCATGGCCGGCAACCTCACCGATCAGGTCCGAGGCATCGCGAAGGTCGTGACCGCGGTCGCGAACGGCGACCTCAAACAGAAGCTGCTCGTCGAAGCGAAAGGCGAAATCGCCGCGCTCGCTGACACCATCAACTCGATGACCGACACGCTCGCCATCTTCGCCGATCAGACGACCACGGTGGCGCGCGAGGTAGGCGTGGAAGGAAAGCTTGGCGGCCAGGCAAACGTCCCCGGTGCCGCGGGCACATGGCGCGATCTGACGGACAACGTCAACCAGCTCGCCGCTAACCTGACCACGCAGCTCCGCGCCATCGCCGACGTGGCGACGGCGGTGACGAAGGGCGATCTGACGCGATCGATTCAGGTCGCGGCGCAGGGCGAAGTCGCATTCGTCAAAGACAACATCAACGAGATGATCGGCAATCTGCGCGACACCACGTTGCGCAACAACGAGCAGGATTGGCTCAAGACGAACCTCGCGAAATTCACCCGCATGCTGCAGGGTCAAAAGGACCTGCTCACGGTCGGCCGCATGATTCTGTCGGAGCTCGCGCCGGTCGTCTCTGCGCAACAGGGCGTCTTCTACATCATGGATGGCCAGAACGGCTCCAATGATGGTGCGAACGGCTCCGAGCCCGAGCTCAAGCTCCTCGCCAGCTACGCGTTTCGCGAACGCAAAGGCGTGAACAACCGCTTCAAGCTTGGCGAAGGACTCGTCGGCCAGGCGGCGCTCGAGAAAGAGCGCATCCTCCTCACCAACGTTCCGAGCGACTACGTGCAGATCAGCTCAGGGCTTGGCGAATCAGCGCCGAAGAACATCGTCGTTCTGCCGATCGTGTTTGAAGGCCAGGTGAAGGCGGTGATGGAACTCTCCTCGGTCGATCGGTTCAATCCGACGCACCAGGCGTTCCTCGATCAGCTCACCGAAAGTATCGGTATCGTGCTCAACACGATCGAAGCGAACACGCTCACGGAAGACCTCCTCAAGCAGTCGCAATCCCTCGCCGCCGAGCTGCAAAGCCGGCAGGAGGAACTCCAGCAGACCAACCAGGAGCTGGAAGAAAAGGCGCGTCAGCTCTTCGAGCAGAACGCGGAAGTGGAGCACAAGAACCGCGAAGTCGAGCAAGCTCGCCAGGCGCTGGAAGGCAAGGCGCAGCAGCTCTCGCTCACCTCGCGCTACAAGTCGGAGTTCCTCGCGAATATGTCGCACGAACTGCGCACTCCGTTGAACAGCCTGCTCATCCTCGCCGATCAACTGTCGGCCAACCCGGACGGCAACCTCACCTCGCGTCAGGTGGAGTTCGCGAAGACCATCCGCGGATCAGGCAAAGACCTGCTGCGCTTGATCAACGACATTCTCGATCTCTCCAAGATCGAGTCTGGCACCGTCACGCTGGATGTGGGCGAGCTGCGCTTCGACGAGCTGCGCCAGAGTATGGAACGCACGTTCCGCCACGTCGCGGAAGGGAAGGGCGTCAGCTTCAACATCAACCTCGATGCCAGCATGCCGGCGGCGGTCCGCACCGATGCGCAGCGTCTCGAACAGGTCCTCAAAAACCTGCTCTCGAACGCCTTCAAGTTCACCGAGCGCGGCTACGTAAACCTGCGAGTGGCGCCGGCGAAAGGCGGTTGGAGTCCAGAGAATGCATCGCTCAATCGGGCGGACGCGGTCTTCGCGTTCTCCGTCAGCGATAGCGGCATCGGCATCCCGGCTGACAAGCAGAACACCATCTTCGAGGCATTCCAGCAGGCGGACGGCAGCACGAGCCGTAAATATGGCGGCACCGGTCTCGGCCTTGCCATCAGTCGTGAGCTTGCCCGCGTGCTTGGCGGCGAAATTCGTCTCGATAGCGGCGAAGGTCGCGGCAGCACATTTACGCTCTTCCTGCCGCAGAGCTACAGCGTGGTCCCGGCGGAGAAGCCGGCGCCAGTTGTGCATCTGCCGGTCGAGAACCGCGACGGCTCAGGCACCAACGGCCACAGCAGTGGCTTGGGCAACGCTGATTCGCCTGTCCAAGCGCCGACGCTCGCCCAGGCAGCGGCGGTGGAGCGCTTCGCGATCGCGGACGATCGAACGAACATCCTGCCCGGCGACAAAGCAGTCTTGATCATCGAAGACGACCGCGATTTCGCGCAATGGCTGCTCGATCTCACGCGTGAGAAGGGCTTCAAAGGCATTGTCACCTCGCGCGGCAACACCGGACTCGAGCTGGTGCGGGAATTCTCGCCCGCGGCGATCACGCTCGACATCAGCCTGCCGGATATCAGCGGCTGGAAGGTGCTCGATCGTTTGAAGTCTGATCTGGCGACGCGTCACGTCCCAGTCTTCATCATCTCGGCGGACGACCAGCCGGAGAACGCACTGAAGCAGGGCGCACTGCGGTTCCTCACCAAACCGATCGCGCAAGCGGACGTGGAAGAGATCTTCGAGAAGGCGCGTTCCATGCAGGGCGACGGTGCCAAGAAGCTGCTCGTCATCGAGGATGATGAAACGCAGAGGAACAGCATCCGCGCGCTTATCGGCAACGGCACTGCCCATCTGACCGATGCGGCAGATGGCGGCGAAGCGCTCGCGAAACTGAACGCGGAGAACTTCGACTGCGTGGTGGTCGACCTGATGCTGCCGGACATGTCGGGCTTCGAGTTGATCGATAAGATCCGTGCGCAGCACACGCACATGCCGATCATCGTCTACACCGGCAAGGATCTGTCGAAGGATGAAGAGGAGAAGCTCAACCGCATGGCGCAAACCACGATCGTGAAAGACGTGCGCAGCCCCGAGCGGCTGTTTGATCAGACCGCCCTCTGGCTGCATCGCGATGCCTCGCAGCTGCCGGAGGACAAGCGCGAGCTGCTGCGTCGGTTGCACGACCCGAATGCAATCCTGGCGGGCAAAAAGGTCCTGATCGTCGATGACGATGTGCGGAACATCTTTGCGATGACGAGCATGCTCGAGCGCTACAAGATGGATGTGCTCTCGGCCGAGACCGGCCGCGTCGCGATCGAGTCGCTCCAGACCAACGAAGGAATCGATGTCGTTCTGATGGACATCATGCTCCCCGAGATGGATGGGTACGAGACGATGCGTGCGATTCGCAATATGTATGGGTTCGGCGAGTTGCCGATCATCGCCCTCACCGCGAAGGCGATGAAAGGCGATCGCGAGAAGTGCATCGAGGCCGGCGCGAGCGATTACGTCTCGAAACCGGTCGACACGGAACGTTTGATCACGCTGCTGCGTAATTGGCTACATCGTTGACGACCATGTCCGAGCCGGCGGTGACGACGGAGGATGCTGACCAGAAGGTCAACATCCTCATTGTCGATGATCGTCCCGACAAGCTCATGGCGCATGAGGTTCTGCTCGAGGAGCTGAACCAGAACATCGTCAAGGCGACATCGGGCAAGGAGGCGCTGCGCTGTCTTCTGAAGGAGGACTTCGCCGTCATCCTGCTCGACGTGAACATGCCGGGGATGGACGGCTTCGAGACGGCTTCCATGATACGGCAGCGGCCGCGCTCGGAGACCACGCCGATCATCTTCATCAGCGCGGTCAACGACACGGAGAACCATGTCTCGCGTGGTTACTCGTTAGGCGCGGTGGATTATATCCTCACGCCGGTCGTGCCCGAGATCCTGCGGGCGAAGATCATGGTCTTCGCTGACCTGTTCAAGAAGACGGAGCAGATCAAACGGCAGGGCGAAGAGCGCGCGAAATTCATCCGTGCCCAAGCCGCGCGTAAAGAAGCCGAAGCACGCCAGGAGCGCCTCGCCTTCCTGGCCGACGCCAGCAACGTGCTCGCTCGTTCGCTGGAGTTCCATGACACTTTCCAGAACCTCGCCCATCTGGTGGTGCCGCGGCTGGCGGACTTCTGCATTATCGACATCGCGGACGACTTCGGGATGCTGCAGCAGGTGGCAGTGGCGCACCGCGACCCTGAGCAGGCCGCCATGCTCGAGAACTTGCGAGAGCATTATCCGAGCAGCCTTGCGAGCAGGCACGGCGGTACCCGCGTTTTCCAGACCGGTAAATCGGAGATGTGCTGCGACATGACGGAAGAGGTCCTGCACGACCTGTTCGATCGCGAGGAAGACCGGCAGCTGATCCGCGCGCTCAACGCCAAGTCTTATACGGCGGTGCCACTCCGTGCGCGTGACCGGGTGCTTGGCGCGATCACGATGGTCAACACCACTGCGCATCGTCAGTGCGGGCCGAACGAACTCTCCCTCGCGGAGGAACTGGCGCAGCGCGCCGCGCTCGCGCTGGATAACGCCGGACTCTACAAAGCTGCGCAGAAAGCGCGCGAAGAAGCAGAGCGCGCCAACCTCGCGAAAGATCGCTTCCTCGCCATGCTCAGCCACGAGCTGCGCACGCCGCTCACACCTGTGCTGACGTCCCTGCTTTCCTTCGATTCTGAAGAAGACGTGCCGGACAAGATCCGCCCGACGCTGCAGATGATCCGGCGAAATGTAGAGCTGGAGGCCCGCCTGATCGACGACCTGCTCGACCTCACCCGCATCAGCAAGGGCAAGGTGCAGCTCAGCCTCGAGATCGTCGACGCACACGGCTTGTTACGGAACGCCCTCGAAATCTGCCAGGCGGACATCGACCAGAAGCAGCTCGTCCTCGAACTCGACCTATCCGCCTCGCACGTCCGGCTGGAGGCCGATCCCGCGCGTGTGCAGCAGATTTTTTGGAACCTGATCAAGAACGCAGTGAAGTTCACGGCGCAGGGTGGGCAGCTGCGAATTCGAACGGGCAACGACGAGCTCGCCTCGGAGCTGCGCGTGGAAGTTTCGGACAGCGGCGTCGGGATCGACGCCGAGTCGCTGCCGAAGATTTTCAAGGCGTTCGAGCAGGGTGAACGCGCGCGGATGGGCGGGCTGGGCCTCGGGCTCGCCATCAGCAAATCGCTGGTCGAAGCGCACCACGGCCACATCACCGCGGAGAGCGCAGGGCGCGATCAGGGCGCGACTTTCACGGCCGTGTTTCCGCTCACCGACGTGGCGGCTCAGGAGGAATCGAACGGCTCCGGCGCGGCACCGGCGGACCGGAAAACGATGCGGATCCTGCTCGTGGAAGATCACGAGGACACGAACCGCTCGCTGACGCAGCTGCTGCGCCGCCGCGGCTACCACGTGCAGCCCGCGCACAATGTGCGCAACGCCCTCGATCTCGCTGCCACAGAGGAGTTCGACATCGTGGTCAGCGACATCGGCCTGCCGGATGGCACCGGAGTCGATCTGATGCAGCGGCTAAATGCCACCCGGCCGATCGCGGGCATCGCGTTGACCGGCTTCGGGATGGAGGAGGACATCCAGAAGAGCCACGACGGTGGTTTCTATCATCACCTCGTGAAACCAGTCGACCTGAACAAGCTCGACTCGATCATCCAAAAAGTGCCGCTCGTCGAGCGGAGCTGAGCGACTGAGTAGAGGCGCTCGCCGCGGCCACCGCCGGGCGCGGGTATCATGCTCAGGTGTCGCACAAACGCCTCTACACTCAGCCAGGCGACTCCAACGGCTCTCGTCCACCCAAACGCCCGTTGTCTTTGCCGCGCGCCTTTCCTTCGCGATAGTCCCGCCCGATGAGGAAATTCACCGCCGCAGACGAAGAGGAACGGCTCGTCGCGCTGCGCAGTTATGAGATCCTCGATACCCCGCCCGAGGCGGTCTTCGATCGGATCACGCGGCTGGCGGCGCGCGTCTTCGATGTTCCGATCGCGACGATGTCGCTGATCGACGAACGGCGGCAATGGTTTAAATCCTGTTACGGTGTCGCGTCGACCGAGACGCCGCGCGAGGTCGCGTTCTGCTCGCACGCCATTCTCGCGGATGACGTCCTCGTGATTTCCGATGCGCGTGCGGACGCCCGCTTCGCCGCCAATCCGCTGGTCACGGGCAAGCCTTACATCCGGTTCTACGCTGGCGCGCCGCTCAAGACACCCGGAGGCCTGAATCTAGGCACCCTTTGCCTGGTCGACTCGCAGCCGCGTGATTTTAGCCAAGCCGACCGGGACACGCTCGCGGATTTGGCGGCGATGCTGATGGACGAGATGCAATTCCGCCAGGCGGCGGCCGACATCCGGCGGAACGAGGCGAAGTTCCGTGCCCTCACCGTCAACGCGCAAGACATCATCACGATCATCGCGCGTGACGGCACGATTCGTTTCGAGAGTCCGTCAGTGGAGCGTGTGCTCGGCTATGCGCCGGAGGATCTTGTTGGCCGGAATGCATTCGAATTCGTCCACCCTGATGATGCGGCCGCGACGATCGAGCGATTCGGTGCGGCCCTTGAGGGAGAGGTGATCTCGACGGAGTTCCGGTTCCGGCACAAGGATGGATCTTATCGCTGGCTGGAAGCGATCGGATCGCAGCAAAGTGACGAGGCGGTGACCGGCGGCCTGGTGGTGAACTCGCGCGACATTACGCACCGGCGGCGGCGCGAGGAGTGGCTTCGCCTGCTCGAATCGGTCGCGGTGAATGCGCGCGACGCCGTTCTCATTACCGAAGCTGAGCCCGTCGACCTGCCGGGGCCGCGGATCATCTATGTGAATGACGCGTTCACGAAAATGACCGGCTACACCGCCGAGGAAGTGATTGGGCAGACGCCGCGCATCCTGCAGAGCTCTCGCACGGACCGCGCGCAGTTAGATAAGATCCGGGTCGCGCTCAAGGCGTGGCAGCCCGTCGTGGTCGAACTAGTCAATTGCCACAAGGACGGAACCGAATTCTGGGTCGAGCTGAGCATTGTGCCGGTGGCTGATCCATCCGGCTGGTACACGCACTGGGTTTCGGTGCAACGCGACGTCTCCGATCGGAAGGAAACCGAGAACGTGCTGCGCACCGCCATGGAGGAAGCGGAGCAGGCGAATCGCGCGAAAAGCGATTTTCTCTCCCGCATGAGCCACGAGCTGCGCACGCCTCTGAATGCCATCCTGGGGTTCGCGCAGTTGCTCGAATCCGATGCGGCATCCGAGGATGACCGGGAAAGCACCGAGCAGATCCTCAAGGCCGGCCGCCATTTGCTCGGGTTGATCAATGAGGTGCTGGACATCGCGCGCATCGAAGCCGGCAAGACGAGCATCTCGCCGGAGGCGGTCGATCTCGACGAGGCTGTCGAGGAGGCGCTCGATACGATTCGCCCGCTCGCGGTCGCGCGGGATGTTTCGCTGAATGGCACGACCTGCGGCCGTTTCGTGCGCGCAGACCGGCAGCGCATTAAGCAGGTGTTGCTGAATCTTCTGTCGAACGCCGTGAAGTACAACCGGCGCGGCGGAAGCGTCAGGATCGAGTGCGAACCGGTCACCGGAACCCTACACGGCAATGTGGAGCGGCTGCGTCTTTCGATGGTGGACACTGGGATTGGCGTGTCCGCGGACGGGCTGACGAAACTCTTCACGCCGTTCGAACGACTGGATGCCGCGACCAGCGGAGTCGAGGGAATCGGCCTTGGCCTCACTGTGTGCAAGCGCCTCATCACATTGATGGGCGGCGACATTGGCGTCACGAGCGAGCGCGGTGTCGGCAGCACCTTCTGGATCGAACTGCCCGTGGCGGAGAACCCGTCCGCCACGCTCGATGTCACAGCCGAGGCGAACGAAACGGAGAACGGCACCGGCCGCCCCACGACGATCCTCTACATTGAGGATAATCTTTCCAATCTGCGGCTCGTGCAGCGCATCCTCACGCGGCGGGCGGAAGTGAAATTGATCGCGGCGATGAACGGCGATGCGGGCCTCGCCCTGGCGGAGCAACATCGGCCCGATCTCATCTTGCTCGACCTGCATCTTCCTGATACTGGCGGGCCGGCTGTGCTCGAGCGGCTGCTCGCAAATGAAAAGACCAAACAGATCCCAGTCGTCATCGTGAGTGCCGACGCGACTCCGGGCCAGGTGAAGCGGCTGCTCACAGCAGGCGCGAAGGGTTACCTGACGAAGCCGATCGAAGTCGGCGCCTTCATGCGCCTGATCGACGAAACGATGGCGGCGCACCGCGCCTAACGACGCAATGGAGCAGACAAGCCTGACGAACGAACACGAGCGCCAGTTTCCGCGCGTGCTCGTGATCGATGACGAGCCAGCGAACGTGTTGCTGGCCAAACGGATTCTGACCAAAGCCGGTTACGATTCCATTGGATCGACCACGGATCCGCGCGAGGCAGCGAAGCTCTTCGCCGAGACCGGGCCCGATATCGTGCTGCTCGATTTGCAGATGCCGCACCTGAGCGGCTTCGACGTGATGGAGCAACTGCGCAGCCTGACTGAGCCGGGGGAGTTTTTGCCCATTATCGTACTCACCGCGGACATCACGCCGCAGACAAAGCTGCGCGCGCTCTCCGGCGGCGCGACGGATTTCCTGACCAAGCCGTTTGACCACGCCGAGGTCCTGCAACGCGTGCAAAATCTCTGGCGAACCCGGCAGCTTCATCTCGAGCTCGTTGCTTACCGGCGCGACCTCGAGCAACTCGTCGGCGAGCGGACAGCTGATCTGCGTGACGCGCTGCGCAAGCTGGAAGAGACGCAAAAGCACGTCATCGAGCAGGAACGTCTGCATGCCTTTGGCACGATGGCGAGCGGCGTGACCCACGATTTCAACAACGCGCTTTCCGTCATCCTCGGGTTCAGCGAAATCGCGCTGCAGGAGCTCGACGATCCGGACACTCATCCCGTCGCGCCGCATCTTCGCACCATCATGACGGCTGCGCTCGATGGCGCGGCGATGGTCAACCGGCTGCGCGACTTTTACCGGCCTGGCGGACGCGAAGAGCCCCGCGCCGTGATCGATCTAAACGCGCTCGTCGAGCAGGCGGCCGGCATTACCAAGCCGAAGTGGAGCTCGCAAGCGCGTGCGAAAAGCATCGAGATCGAGCTGCGCACAAAGCTGAACAAAGTGCCGCCGATCTCCGGAGATGCCGCCGAGTTACGCGAGGCGCTCACCAACCTCATCTTCAACGCCGTCGACGCCATGCCGGACGGTGGCGAAATCACCCTGCGGACGGTCGAAGAATTAGCCGACGTGCGACTCGAAATTTCCGACACCGGCACCGGCATGCCGGAGGAAGTGCGCCGCCGCTGCCTCGAGCCGTTCTTCACCACGAAGGGCGAGCTCGGCACCGGCCTCGGGCTTGCGATGGTCTACGGCACGATCGAACGGCACGGCGGCAAGATGGAGATCGAGAGTGAGCCGGGTCGCGGCACGACGTTCCTCATCCGCCTTCCCAAACATCTCGCGACGTCGCAGGTCAAAGCACAATCGGAAGCTCACGCGGTCCAGCCGCTCAGCATCCTCGTGGTCGATGATCAGCCGGTGCTCTGCGAGATCGTCGCCGCTTACCTGATGAAAGATTCGCACGTCGTCGAGGTCGCGCAGAGTGGCGAGGAAGCCCTCGCTAAATTTGAGCCCGGCGCGTTTGATCTGGTCATCACGGATCACGTCATGGCTGGCATGTCCGGCCTCGAGTTGGCGGCTCGGATCAAGGAGCAATCGCCACTCACGCCCGTGTTCCTGCTCACCGGCTACGCGGATACGCAAAGCGACACCGCGCCGACTGCAGAGCACGAAGGGATCGATCAGGTGCTCGGCAAACCGATCTCGCAAATCGATCTGCGCAAAGCGATCACCCGCATCAGCAGCGACGAGGGGGAAGTGGCGCGCGCGCCGGTGGCGTAAGCCGCGCTTAGCCGGCGCACCTCGCCAGCAGCTCGTCGATGACCCGGCGGAATTGGGCGAGATCGATCGGCTTTGTCAGGTAGTCATCGGCGCCCGCTTTCAATAACCGCGCCACCTGCGCCGGCGTCGCGTCCGCAGAGAGGATGACGATCGGGATCCTGCTCGTTCCGGAGTCACTCCGCAGCGCAGCGAGGAGTTCGTCCCCGGACATCTCGGGCAATTGACGATCGAGCAGGATCAAATCGGGCACGGCGGTGCGTGCCAGCTGCAAGCCGGCTGGGCCGGTCGTCGCTTCGAGCAGACGGACGCCGCCTCGGCGCGCCATGATTTTACGCACCAGATGCAGGTTCGCCGCGTCGTCCTCGACGTAGAGGATGACGGCCTCACCGTCTGCCGCTCCTCCCACTCCCGGTGCTGGCGCCGTGCTGGCGGGGGCGAGCGTCGGCATCTCAGCCGCCGGTAGATCGATCCAAAAGCAGCTGCCTTCGCCCTCCACGCTTTCGACCCCGATCGCACCGCCCATCGCTTCGACGAGCCGTTTTGAGAGCGCGAGGCCGAGGCCGGTGCCTTCGATCTCGCCCGCCTCCGCGCCCAGTCGTTCAAAAGGCTGAAACAATTGTCCGAGCTTCTCCGCCGAGATGCCGTGCCCTGTGTCGCGGACCGTGAATCGTACGGTCGCGGACGCTTCGGCGCGCCCTTCGCACGCGAGACGCACCTCTCCGTTGATGCGGTTATATTTGATCGCGTTGCTCAGCAGGTTGAGCAGCAATTGCCGCAGCCGGATCGGATCCGCCAGCACCGCGACCTCGCTCGGGCAAAGCTCCATTCGCACCGTGATCCCGGCGAGCTCCGCGAGCGGCCGCGTCATTGCGAACGCTTCGCGCATGAGGTTCTGCGCTGAGATCGGCTCGGCCGAGATCGTCACCTGGCCAGCCTCGATACGCGAGATGTCGAGCACCTCATTGATTAACTCGAGGAGGTGGCGGCCGGCGCGGAGGATCTGCTCGACGCATTCCATTTGCGACGCGTCGAGCGGCTCTATCTCAAGGAGCTGGCCGAAGCCGAGAATGGAATTCATCGGCGTGCGCAGCTCGTGCGACATCATGGAGAGGAACTTGGCTTTCGCCTCACTCGCCGCGTCCGCCGCCTTGCGCGCCTCGAGCAGTTCGTCCTCAAACTCGCGGCGCTGTCGCATCGGGAGGAAGACGCAATCGTTCGCAAAGGCGCCGCCACGCTCGCGGCGAACGGCATTTGTCATCACGGCGAGCGACGAGCCATCGCGGCGCTTCAAGGAGAAGTAAATCTCGTCCGCGCGTCCGTGCAGCTTCAGAAGCGGGAACAGATGCGTCTGGTAAAAGATGCGGCCGCCCATCGAGAGGAGGGCGTCGATCTGCTTGCCATCGAGAGCGCGCGCTTCATAGCCGAGCCACTCGCACAGGGTCGCGTTCGCCAGCACGATCTTGCCGCTGTCATCGAACGAGAGAAAGCCGCCCGGGCTGTTGTCGAGCAACTCGTCCACGGTGCGCAGGTGGGGTTTATTGCACCGCGGCGAGCGCGGGCGCGTGCAGATACTCGCGGATCACTTCGAGTGTCTCCCCCGGATGACTGAGATGCGGACAGTGGCCCGTAGCCTTCAGCATGCGCATCTCGCTGCCGCGCAAGCTGCGATGCACGTGCTCGCCCACCGTGATCGGCGCGATGACATCCTCGGCGCATTGCATGATCAGCGCAGGCACCGTCACCTTCACGAGGTCGGCGCGGTTATCGCCGAAGAACGTGGTGCGCGCGAATTGCAGCGCGGTCTTCGGATTGGTGGAGCAAAAGCTGCCCTCGAGCTCGGCCGCAAGCTCCGGGTTCTCTGCATTCTGCATCACGGCGGGCGCGAAGAAGCTCGCCCAGCCGACGTAATTCTTCTCCATCATCTGGAGCAGATCTTCGACGTCGCTCCGCTCAAACCCGCCGACGTAATCCGGCGGATGATTTACGTAGCAGGGCGAAGGGCCGATCAAAATCATCCGGGCAAACAGGTCGGGCCGCTGAATGGATGCGAGCAGGCCGATCATGCAGCTAACCGAGTGCCCGACGAACACCACGTCGCGCAAACTCAAGGCGTCGCAGAGTTCCACCAGGTCTTCAGCGTAGCTGCTCAGCTTCGAATAACGTTGTGCATCATACGCGCTCGGATCAGATCGCCCGGAGCCGACGTGATCAAAGAGCACCACGCGATATTGATCCTCGAAAGCGGGCGCCACATACCGCCACATGTTTTGGTCGCAGCCAAACCCATGCGCGAAGATGAGCGGCTGCGAGCCACGTCCGCGCATTTGCACATTGTTACGGGAGAGAACGTCTACGGACATCGCGTGAGAATACTAGGCACAATCCGGGCAGTGGCGAGGGGAGGAACGAGCCGCCTCTTTGAATCGCCGACCGTCGCGTGCCTGGAGGGATTCGAACCCCCAACCTTCTGATCCGAAGTCAGAAGCTCTATCCGGTTGAGCTACAGGCACTGAACCGCACGCTCCATCCCTTTGTCGCTACGAACTGCGCGGTCATCCTGAGCCGCGCAGACGGCGAAGGACCTCACGCCGGGCCCCGCGCGCTGAGCGCATCACAGCGATAAGCGTACGGGCGGGAGATCCTCGGCGCGCTTCGCCAGCGTCAGGATGACCGCACGTAGCGCGGCGTCACTGCCGTCTATATTTCTCGCGGTATTTGTCCCGCAGCCGCGTCTGCCGATTCGTCAGGTCGATCTTGCGCCCGTCGATATACGCAGCCTCGATCTGCGTCGGAAAATCGAGCGGATCGCCGCTTGTCACGAGCAGCGTTGCCGCCTTGCCGGGCTCCAGCGATCCGAGTTGATCGCCGACGCCGGTAAGTTGCGCGGGATAGAGAGTGACAGCCTTAAGCGCTTCCTCCCGCGGCAGACCGAACGCCGCAGCCATCGATGCTTCGTAGGGAAGGTTGCGCTCGTGCGGCGCTTCGGAGCCGCGCGCGTTGGTCGCGATGCAGAACCGCACACCGGCTTCATGCAAGCGGGCCGGATTCGCGAAGCTGGTGTCGTAAGGATCGTCGCGCAGGCGCGGCAGGGCCGTCGTTAAAGCGAGGATGACGGGCGTGTCGGATTCCTTTAGCTGCGGCGCGAGGCGCCACGCGTCGTTGCCGCCGACCAGCGTGATCTTCAGCTGCACCTCTTTGGCCCAGGCGAGCGCCGCTTCCATCTGCGCGAGCGTGCTGGCGTGCACAAACAACGGAAGCTTGCCGTCAAAGATCGGCATCATTGCTTCCCAGCGCAGATCGGATCTGAAGTCGGCTGCCGGAGTCTTGCGGGCGTGCCAGTAAGCGCGCGCGATCGCGAACGTATCGCGCAGTTGCTTCTGCTTTTTCTCGATCTCCTTTTGCTGGTCTTCGGCCGACTTCGAGGCCCGAGGATCCCGATTGATGGCGAGGTTTGGCCAGCGCAGATGCATCGCGGCCGGCGAGCGCACCGCCATATCTTCTGGCGTCCAACCGTCCATTCGCATCACAACCGACTGCCCGGAGACCAACCCGCCTTCCGGCACGGCGAGGGCCGAGAGAATGCCGTTCGCGCGCGCGACGGGAAGCAGTTCGCTATCGGGATTGATGCTGCTGGCCGCGCGTGCGTTCGGGTTGATCGCGCCGGTCTCCTCGATATCGACCGTCGCTCGCGCG
Source organism: uncultured Chthoniobacterales bacterium (assembly GCA_902805675.1). GTDB lineage: Bacteria > Verrucomicrobiota > Verrucomicrobiia > Chthoniobacterales > UBA10450 > JACCTI01. The sequence continues at coordinate 26,442 of CADCTA010000072.1, forward strand.
GCCCCGATTTCCGTCAGCCCGAGCACTGTGTTTGCGCTGATGAGACCCGGGTAAACATGCTTGCCGGTCGCGTCGATGATCTCGGCATCGGCAGGAATCGCCGCGTCGGCGCCTACAGCGGTGATCTTTCCCTTGTCGAAGACGATCGTGCCCGACGCGATTTCGGGGCCGCTCACCGGGTGGATGGTTGCGCCTTTCAAGGCGATGGGACGCGTCTGCGACACCGCTGGGATGATGTCCGACGCGCAGACGGTCGCGGCCACGGACAGCGCAGCTGCTCCCACCACCAGAGCCGAGCGGAGGGAACTCGTGTTATTCGGCGTGTTCATGCTCACTGCACGTGTCCCGATCGCCGCCCGAATCGTAAACAGAACCGGGCGGCTTGGGCGCGGCGTCTTTATCGCCCTGCGTGTCTTTTTTTGAATCGTCATCCTTTGGCTTGCCCAATTCCTTCACCCGCTCGGCGAGAGCTTTCTGCACGAGCGCTTCGCGTTGCGCGGCGAAGCTCTTCCGCGCCTCCATGTCATCCGCGCGGTCGAAGTATTTGCGGCCGTCGATCCACGTCTGATTCACGCGTGTGTAGTTGGAGAGCGGGTGGCCGTTCCAGATCACGAAGTCAGCGTCCTTGCCTGGCTCGAGCGATCCGACTTTTGCGTCGACGCGCAGCTGCTGCGCCGGATACAGCGTAACGAGCTTGAGCGCTTCGTCCGGCGACATGCCGCCATACTTCGTCATCTTGGCGGCTTCGGTGTTCAGCCGGCGCGCGAGGTCGGCGCTGTCTGAGTTGATCGAAGTGAGCACGCGTTGCTCGTGCATGATGGTGGCGTTGTCCGGAATGGCATCAAACGCCTCCCATTTGTAAGCCCACCAATCGGCGAACGACGAAGCGCCGACGCCCGCCTTCGCGATTTCGTCCGCGACTTTGTAGCCCTCCAGGATGTGCTGCAACGTCGCCGGCTTCACGCCGAACTCGCCGGTCACTTTGAGGAACGAGTGGATTTCATCGAGGCGATACGAGTGGCAATGGATGAGCCGCTTGTTGCCGAGCATCTCGGAGAGCGCCTCGAGCTGAAGGTCGCGACGCGGCGGCAAGCCGTCCTTCTTCTTCATCGCGGCGTCGTATTCCTGCGCGGCGCGGAAGCGGTCGCGGATCAGCTGTTCAACTCCCATCCGCGTTTGCGGGTAGCGCGTCGATCTGTGACCGCGATTCGACTGCTTCACATTTTCGCCGAGCGCGAACTTCACACCAGGTGCAGCCTCGGTGAGCTTCAGTTCTTCCGGCAGGCCACCCCAGCGGAACTTGATCACCTGATTCTGCCCGCCAATTGGATTCGCTGAGCCGTGCAGAATGTTGGCCGCCGTCACCCCGCCGCCGAGCTGCCGGTAAAGGTCGATGTCCGTCGCGTCGATCACATCGGCGATCCGCACCTCACAGGTGACGGCGTGGCTCGACTCGTTTACGCCTTTGCTGATCGCGGTGTGGGAATGGCAATCGATGATGCCGGGCGTAACGTGCGCACCCTTCGCGTCGATCACGCTCGCCCCCGCCGGCGCTTTCAACCCCGGACCAACCGCCGAAATCTTGCCGTCCGTCACGAGCACATCGGCGTTCTGCAGTGTGCCTTGCGCAGCCGATGTCCAGACGGTGGCGCCTTGAACCAACACCGCGCGTGGCAGCTCGGGCGGCGCAACGCGCCCAAATGCTCCTGCCGGGTAAGTCTCAGGAAAATCCAGCGGCCGATCGCCTGGCGTCGGTTTGTCGTCTGGCTTCTTCGCCACGTGCGGCGCAGTGCGCCTGGCGCTCCAGCGAACTGTGGCACCGGCGGGCGCGTCACCGGTTCCACTGACGGTGTCACCTGCAAGCCGCCCGGATAACCGAACGCCGCCTTCGCCTCCGCCGAGCAATCTTGCCGGTGCGACTAGCAGCACGGCATCTGCCGTCGCGGAGAAGCCGACCTTCTCGCCACCAAGTTTCGCATCGAGCTTATCGGGCTCGCCTTCTGCGATCAGCGGCAGCGTCTTGCCATCGACGGTTACTTCCCATGTGCCGCGCAGATCGTGATCGTCCGCCAAATCGCTGTCGTAGTAGAAGCCATCGACCCATGTCGTGAGGACCTTTGCTTCTTCACTGAACAGATCCCCACTCGCGATCACCAGGTTCGCCACGCGACCCGGCGCGACCGTTCCCATCCGATCCGCGGCGCCGAACATCTCCGCCGGCGTGGTCGTCAACGCTGCGAGCGCTGCGTCTTTGTTCAGCCCGCGCCGGACCACCAGCCGGATACGCGACCAGAACTCCTTGTCCGCTTTCTCGAGCTTCTCGGTCGTGAAGGCGATCGGGATTCCCGCTTCCGCCAGGCGCGCAGGGTTGCTTGGTGCGCGATCCCAATGTTGCAGCTCGTCGAGCTGATATTCGACCGCTTGTTCCGGCCGCTCGATCTCCGGCACCTTCGGGAATTCGAGCGGCAGAATGACGGGAGCCTTCTTCTCCGCGAGCGCTTTGCGGACGCGATACTCGTAGCCGTTCCCGAGCAGCAGCGGCCTGAGCTTGAACTCATCCGCGATCTTCAACACGCGGAGCAGATCCAGCTCGTCCTCTGCTTCGAACACCGCCGGCTGCTTGCGGCGCGCGTGCTCGGCCAGCGCGGCGAGACTCGCATTCGCTTCTGGCCGCTCGGTCGTGGCGGGCTTCTTGGCGTAGGCGTCTTGCGCGGCTTGATACCAACCCGCATCCAGGAAGTTCTGCCGCACGAGCGCGATCGCGCCCATCAGCGAGTTTGGATAACCGCCGTCGTCGCTGCGGTCGAAATCGAGCGCGATGTGCTGCGCGACGGATGGCGAGACAACCATCCGGTTGATGTCCGCATCCTGCAGATTGATCAGCGCGCTTGAGCCGCGGAAGATTCCGCGACCAGGAACAACGAGCGCGCTCGTGAATCCAAGGTCCCGCAGTTTGCCGGCGGCTTTCTTGTCGACCTTCAGATAGTCGGCTGCGTTGCGCTCCGGCGTCACGCGCGGATTCCACGCGTGCATGCCTTTCACCGCCTCGCGCGGAACGTCCTTCGGTTTCGCCTCCGGGTTGTCCTGATCCACATCTGACCGCAGAGGCTCCGGCTTCAGTGTGTCCGGTAATCCGATGCGGCTGTACGAATCAATGAAGCCCGCGTAGATCGTTTTGCCGGTGAGATCCCACACCCGCGCATCGGGCGGGATCTTCACGCTGGGGCCGACATCCACGATCACGCCATCGCGGATCACGACCGCACCCTTCTCGATCACCTTGCCGGGAGCGGTCACGACGCGCGCGTTCGTTAGGGCATGCAGGCGCGGATCGTTCTCGCGGATGCCGTGCTTGGGCGCCGTTGTGATCTGCGCCGATGCGGAAAGTGCGCAGCCGGCGAGAAGTGCAACGAACGTGCGACGAGCGACAGAAGGCGAGGGGAACCGCATCAGCACAGCGACGCTAGCGGCACGCGCCGGAGAAACAAGCGCCTGTTCACGCGCGGATCACTTTGCGCGCGAGCGGCCAAATGCCGTCACGTCCGCGGCGAGTTGATCGAGGAGCGCGGCGGCTGGTCGCGCCGAATAGCGAAGTGCGATGTAGGCATCGGTGATGCGCTCGATGCGTTGTGACTCGGCCGGCACGAGTTGCACGGCGCGCGCAGAGAAATCGCGCGGCCCTTCCGCTGGTGATCGCCGCGCGCCGACGCGTGCAGCCTTTTCGCAGAAGCGCTCGTAGAGATTGCGCACAGGGTCGCCGCGGGCACGTGTGCTCCATCGCATCCAAATTGCATAAAGCGCCACGAAGGCGAGCGCGATCATGGCCGCCCGGATGAGCAGCGCGATCGGCGTCGTGTCGCTCAGCTGCATTGCCGAGAAGAACTGCTGCTGTTCCGCCGCGTCGAAGCCGAGCACGCGCGTGTCCCAAGCGTAGTTCAACGAATCCCAGGCGAGCGACACATCGTTGACGAGTGGCCAGCGCTTCATCCGGCCTGACAGCGCGCTTTGACTGACCGGCAGCCGCTCCTCGCCGGATGCGGCCCGGCGCTCGAGGAAGGATAGGAACCCGAGGTTCACGCGATCCGGCGCAACAACGCCCGTCACGTCCACGCGTTGCCAGCCGATATCCGGCAGCCACACCTCGCACCAGGCGTGCGCATCCGACTGCCGCACGATGAAGAAGCGACCGTAAGCGTTGAACTCGCCTCCAAGATAGCCGGTGACCACGCGTGCCGGCACACCAGCCAGGCGCATCAAGGTGGCGAAGCTCCCCGCGTAGTGTTCGCAAAAGCCGACGCGCCGCTTGAACAGAAAATCGTCGAGCCCATTCTCGTCGTATGTGCCGGGGGAAATTGAATAGCGAAAGCCTTGGGTTTGGAAGTGCTCCAACGCCTTCTTGAGAACGGCGCGCGGGTTCGGATCGGCAGCCGTCCACGATTGCGCTAACTCGCGGACAGCCGCGCTGATCGAATCCGGCACGGCGGTATACATCGGGAGTTCACGCGGATGCAGCTCCTTCTGCGCGATCTCGCCATAGGAGACCACCTCGTATTGGCGGGCCTTCCGGATCGGCCCGAAGCTCCGGATGTAGTTGCCCGGCGCAAGCGATGCACCGAGCGGTGCGTGCGCAGGCCAATCAAGCGCGAACATCCAGCGCGATTGATGGGGCTCGATCGTAATCCGCTGGCGGACCGCCTCGGCGGCCGGAGTACGCTGCGTCTCGGCCGGGAGAGATGCAGGGAACGCGGGTGCTTTCCAATCGAACCCCGCGCCCTCCCACATCATCGCGCCGCGCCAGTACATCGCGGCGCGGGGTGGCAACTTGCCGTCCGGGAACTCGGCGCGGAACGCCACGTCGGTTGAGTTCGCGAGCGAGGTGACGCTGCCGGGCGACAGCTCATCGGAGAAGCCGGCGGACGCCGAGGCGGAGTCCATCAGCGGGAAGCGGAAGCCAGTCGAGATGCGCGGAAAGAAGAGAAACAACAACGCAATCAGCGGCAGCGCCTGCCCGATGAGCTTCCCGGCGGTGCGCAGTGGCGGCCAGAGCGCGCCGCGCGCAGAGCCGCGGTGGAACTGGATCAAGGCGACGTTGACGAGGGCGAAGGCTGTCAGCAGCGAGAGCGCGTTTGCGAGGTCCTGCGACATGATGAAGCCGCACAAGCAGAGCACCCAGCCGACGAGCACCATCACCTGGAACTCCCGCGCGGTGTGCGCCTCGAGCACTTTGAGCGACATCAAGACCACGAGCAGCGACACGCCGGGTTCGATACCGCGAAGCGAACCGTAGCTCGCCGCGATCGCGCCGAGAGTGGCCGTGGCGAGTATTACCTTCAGCACCC
>CADCTA010000073.1 GCA_902805675.1 uncultured Chthoniobacterales bacterium
TTCCGGAGTTAGCTGCCGGTAGTGCGGCACGCGCTCGTAGTGGTCGTGCGCGACGAGGTTAAAGATGTCTTCCTCCAGGTTTGCGCCGGTGCAGACGATCAGGTGCACCTTGTCCTGGCGAATCATCTCCGCGAGCGAGATGCCGAGCTCGGCGGTCGACATCGCGCCGGCCAGCGTCATCAACATCTTGCCGCCGGCGGCGAGGTGGGCCTCGTAGCCCTTCGCCGCATCGAGCAGTGAGGCCGCGTTGAAGTGGCGGTAATTCGTCGCGATAAATTGCGAGACCGGGCCTTTCCTGGCCGCGAGTTCGGCGTTGATCTGTTCCAGGCTTTTTGCCCGGCGGCGTTTGGTTTTGAGAGGTTGGTGCATTTGCGTCAGCGGGGATACAGCCACTTCATGTAATCGGCCACGCCTTCTTCAAACGAGAAGCGCGGTTCGTAACCTAACGCTTCCCGCACCTTCGTCAGGTCGGCTTGCGTGAAGTTCTGGTAATGCGCGTGCGGGTTATCGATGTATTCCGGCTCGAGATTCGTGCCGAGCGTGTTGTTTAGAATCTGCACGAGATCGTTAAAGGTTCGCGCTTTGCCGGAACCGAGATTGTAGATGCCGCTCTTGAGAGCCTCGAAGCCGCGGATGCAGCCCTGCACGATGTCCTTCACGTAAACGAAATCGCGCTGCTGCTCGCCGTGCTTGAAGATGCGCGGGCGCTGCCCGGCAATCATCTGCCGCGACAGGTGATAGATCATGCTGGCGGGTATGCCTTTGTGCGCTTCGCGCGGGCCGTAGACGTTGAAAAAGCGCAAGCCGACGATCACCCAGTCGCTGTATTCATCGGCAGTCCGTCGCGCGACATTGTCCATGATCGCCTTCGAGAAGGCATACACATTCGAAGGCGCCGCGCCGCTGTTTTCAGTGCTGGCTGACGTCGCGTTGCCGTATGTGGCCGCCGAGGAAGCGTAAACCACACGCGTCTTGTTCGGCCGCGCGAAGCGGAGCAATTGCCGAAAGCTCTCCACGTTATCGTGCGTCTGGCGGAACTGATCGTGATCCGTCGTGTCGGTGATCGACGCCATGTGGAAGATGCCGTCGAAGCGGTCGTTCCCGAACTGCCGCTGCCAGTCGAAGTCGGCGAGATCCGCCGCAATGAAATCTCCGCGGTAACCGGCAAGGTTCTTGAAATCGCCGGAGCGGAAATCGTCGATCACCGTCAGCCGAGCGACCGGGAACTGCTCCTGAAGTTCGAGCGCCAGATTCGAGCCGATAAAGCCGGCGCCGCCCGTCACGAGCAGGTTGAGAGGAGAAGAAGAGATCACGGTTGGAGGGCGCGTGTCTCACGCGCGGTTGAACTGCGTCGCATAGATAATTCTTGCGCCGCCGAGCGCAAGCAGAGGTAGGGACGGCGCGCTGCGCCGTCCGAGCGGCGTAGCATGCGGATGGAGCGTCGGAATCTCAGAGTGTCGGCCACGCACCTCGGACGCCGCAGCGCGGCGTCCCTACCATTTCGTACGAAGACGGAGATAAGTTCTTGATCCGTGATAGGCCCGCGGCTACTTCTCGCCGCAGTTCTTTGCGAGTTTGATCAGTGGATCGGCGCGAGAAATCCCGTGAACATTCGGGAGCAGTTGCGCTGCTGTAACTGGATACGACTTCCCATGGCCAATCGCCTGCGCAAGCGGCGGTGAAGGCGGGAAGAAGGTGTGCGTGAGCCTCGTGCAAAACGCCGCAAGCCAGGAGCCAGAATATTTGCCCGCTCCACCTCATTTCGTGCCGCTCTGTAGCGGCGGTCTATGACCGCCGACCTTCTACAGGCGCGGCGCGACAAAACTTCTTCGCGAAAAAGAAGAATGAGAGCAGTGGGCTTCCGCCTCTCGCAAAGGCACGTCGTCCGCCTCTCTACAAATCAGAGGAGACGAAAATGCGGAAATGCTCACGTTGGTTGAGTCACATCGTGGCCGTTGGAATGACGGCCGCGCCTATCATCTGTCACGCGCAGGACGCGGCCAGATCCACGCTGCGCGGCAGCAGCGACGAAGCCGAAACTGAAACCGAGACCGAAGAGATCGTCGTCACCGCGACGCGGCTCCCGATTCCCGAAGACGAATCGCCGGCCAGCATCACCGTGCTCGAGACCGAAGAACTCGAGCAACGGCAGGTCCGCCGCGTAGCCGACGCGCTGCGTGAAGTGCCGGGGCTCTCGATCGTGCAAACCGGCACGCCGGGCCAGCTGACGTCGCTCTTCACGCGCGGGCTGCGCAGCCAGCACACGCAGGTGCTGCTCGATGGCATCCCGCTCAATCAGGGACTCGCCGGGTTGTTCAACTTCGCCGACCTGACGCTCGATAATCTCGACCGGATCGAGGTCGTGCGCGGGCCGCAGAGCACGCTGTATGGACCGCGCGCTCTCGCAGGTGTCGTTCAGATCTTCACCAGGCGCGGAAGCGGTCCGCCGACCGGTTCGTTCACCGTCGAAGGCGGTTCGTTCGAAACCTTGCGTGGATCATTCGCCGGCCAGGGAAGCTTCGGCAATGTCGACTACTCCGTCGGCCTGAGCGGCCTCACGACCGAGAACGAGCGCCCGAATAACGAATACCGCAACGAGAGCGGCGTCGCGAACATCGGCTGGTCGCCTAACGAGAAGTTGCGGATCGGCAGCCTCTTCACCTACTCGCTCTCGGATGCAGGTAACCCGAACACGATCTTCACGCCAAGGCCGATCGATAATTTGCTGACCGAGCGGTGGCTGGTTGGCCCGCGCGTTGATTTCAAGCCGGTCGAATGGTGGGATCACCAGCTGATCGTCAGCTACGATCACGAGCGGCAGGTGAACGACCCGAGCGAGAGCTTCGTCGGCCCCACGCGTGCTCTCTTCAAGCGCTTCACCCTCGACTACCAAAACAACGTGCGCGCGGCCAGCTGGCTGACGCTCACCTCCGGGTTGTTCTACAGCCAGATCGATGCGGAACAGGAACGGCCGTTTATCTCGCAGGACTTCGGGCCACTGCCGACGTTGCTAACGGACGAGACGGAGCAGACCGGCGCATTTGTGCAGGCGAGTGTCACGCCGTTCGCTGGGCTAAACCTCGTCGCCGGCGGGCGTTTTGATCATTTCAATCAATTCGGCGATGTCTGGACGTATCGGGTGGCCGGCAGCTACCTGATCGCAGCGACCGATACGCGGGTGCACTCCAGCATCGCGACCGGTTTCAGCCCGCCAACGCCGCAGGACAAAATTTTCGGCAACAACCCCGACCTGGAACCAGAACGCAATCGCGGATTCGACATCGGCGTGGACCAGCGTTTCTGCGAGCAGCGGGTGCAGGTCGGTGCGACCTATTTTCACAACCGGCTCTCAAACGTGATCGGCTTCAACGGCCTCTTCGAGACGCTGAATCTCGGCGCCGCGCGCACGCAGGGCTTGGAGCTGGAAGCGCGCGTCACGCCGTTGCCTGAGCTTACGTTCACCGGCAGCTACACCTACCTCGAGGCGGAGAAAACGGATGAGCAAGACATCTCGCAGCCGGAAGGCGCCCGTCTGCCGCGGCGGCCACGACATGAAGGTTACATCTCCGCGTCGTATCTTTGGTTCGGCAAACTGCGGACGACGGCCGCAGCGAAGTTCGTCAGTGCGCGCGAGGAGATTAACTTCGGCGGCCCGAACACCGATATCGAGGATTACGCCTTCGTGAACATCGCGGCCGAATACGAGGTGAACAAAAACCTGAGCGTCTTCGGCCGGATCGAGAACCTGACGGATGAAGAATACTCTGAGGTCTTTGGATTCCCGAATCTCGGGCGCGGCGCCTACGGAGGGGTATCGGTGCGGTTCTAGCGATGGCCGCAAAGTCGAAGCCGCCGTCGTCACGCGAACGCCTCGCGTCCCGGAGCGATTGCGCGATCAGCATCGATCGCCGTGAACGTCCTGGTGCGAGCCACGCGAGGAGCGAAAGCGCCAAAACATTGGCGCACTCCAAGACGCTGCCGCGACATCCAGTGCGTCACCCGGCGCTTGCGTTTTGGAGTGCGGCGGTATTCCGCCGCTTTTTCGACCGGCTTCGTTGCACAGGGATTGCAAGCACCTCACGAAGACCGCTGGTAGTTCACGCGTTGCAGGTTCGATCGATATGAAAACCGCAGTCATCATGTCATGGAGCGGTGGCAAGGACAGCGCCGTCGCCCTGCAGACGCTGCTGCATTCGGACGAGCACGAGGTCGTCGCGCTGATGACGAGCGTCTCAGCGGAATATCGACGCATCAGCCATCACGGCGTGCGCGAAGAGTTGCTCGATGCGCAGGCGGACGCGATCGGATTGCCGCTGGAGAAAGTCTATCTGCCGTCCGGTCCGAATGGAGGATGCTCGAACGACGTCTACGAGCAGATCATGGCCGCGACGCTGACCGCCTTCCGCCAGCGCGACATTGAAACCGTCGCCTACGGCGATCTGTTCCTCGAAGACATCCGCGCCTGGCGAGAAGCGAGCCTGGCACGTCTCGGCATGCGCGCAGTGTTCCCAATCTGGAAGCGGGACACCACCGAGCTCGCGCGCGAAGTGATTCGCTCTGGCTACCGAGCATACACGTCTTGCGTCGAAGGGAGCGTCGGCCGCGAGTTCGCTGGCCGCCTCTACGATGACGAGTTCCTCGCCCAACTTCCCGCAGGGATGGACCCGTGCGGCGAGCGCGGAGAGTTTCACTCGTTCGTCTTCGATGGCCCGCCGTTCAGATGGCCAGTGCCGGTCGAGGTCGGCGAGATTGTCACGCGCGACGGCAGATTCTACGCCGATCTGCTGTCGTCGCGCACCGTCGCGCAGCCGAACTGCGTAGCCGAGCTGATACCGCAGGTGTAAGAAGGAGTCCCCATGAATAATCGTTTGCTTGTCCTCATCGCATTCATCGTCAGCGCGGCTTTATCGCGCTTGTTACCGCATCCGCCGAATGTGACTCCCATCGCCGCGATGGCGCTTTTCGGCGGCGCGTATTTCGGCAGCCGGAAGCTCGCGTTTCTGCTGCCGTTCGCCGCGATGGTGCTCAGCGATCTGTTACTCGCCGCCACGGTGTATGGAACCGCGGGCCTGCGGTCGCAACCCGCAGTCTATGTCTGCCTGGCGGCAACGGTGGCGCTCGGAATGCTCATCGGCCGCAGGAGATCCACAGCGCGAATCGCTGGTGCAACACTCGGCGCGTCCGTGCTGTTTTACATCGGCACAAACTTCGCCGTCTGGGCCTTTGGCTCACTCTACCCGAAAGACTGGAGCGGCCTGACCGCCTGCTACACGGCGGCGATCCCATTCTTCCGCAATAGCCTCGTCGGCGATGCGTGCTACGTCGCGTTGCTCTTCGGCGGCTTCGCGCTGGTAGAGAGATCTGTCCGCTCAGTCCGCGAACAGCCGCAGGCTGTCGCAGCAAACACCGCGTAGGCGATGCGCATCGTCTCGCTCCTCGCCAGCGGAACCGAGATCGTCTGCGGCCTCGGCGCCGGTGATGCGCTCGTCGGCCGCTCGCACGAATGCGATAACCCGGAATGGGTCAAACGCCTGCCGTGCTGCACGCACGCCGCGTTCGACATTGAGATGTCGAGCAGAGAGATCGACGCCGAGGTGCGGCGACGTCTACGGGCCGGCGAGCCGCTCTATCACGTCGACGCGGAGTTGATTCGAAGCCTCGAGCCGGATGTCCTGATCTCGCAGGAGCATTGCGACGTCTGCGCCGTCACTCCGGCTGACATCGCGAGGACCGGATGCGCATCGGTCGCGCGGCAGGTTGTTGCGCTCAGCGCCGGCACCGTCGCTGGCATTTACGATGGCGTCCGCGCGATCGGCCAGGCGATCAGCCGCCAAGCAGCGGCCGCTCACCTGATCGGCGACATGCAGCGCCGCATCGAGCAGGTGAGCGCGGCGGTCGCGCACAAGCGCCCGCCGACGGTCGTGATGCTCGAGTGGACCGATCCGATCTTTGCAATGGGGAACTGGGGCCCGGAGCTGGTTGAAGCGGCTAACGGCCAGCTGCTCCTCGGCGAGAAGGGCGAATTCTCACGCGCGATCGAATGGGATGCTGTGCGAGCCGCCGACCCCGAGTATCTCATCATCGCGCCGTGCGGTTACGGCCTCGAGAGAAGCCTGCGCGAGACAACCGTGCTCGAAGCGCTGCCAGGCTGGTTCGAGCTGCAAGCAGTGCGAACCGGGAATGTCGCTTTCGCTGACGGCAACAAGTTCTTCAACCGTTCTGGCACAACGATCGTTGAGACGACGGAAATTATCGCCGAGATCCTGCACGGTAACGAAACGCCGCAATCCTGGCGCGACAGAGCCTGGCAGCAGTATGCGCCGTCACCCGGAGTTATCGGCTAGGCTGGACCAAATGCGCGGTCATCCTGAGCCGCGAAGACGGCGAAGGACCTCGCGCTGGAACTGTGTGGCTCCCAGCTACTGACAACGACCTGCAACGCCTGGACCTCTGAGCACTTCTCGTCCGCAACACCGCTCATGATGTCGCGAGGTCCTTCGCCGTCTACGCGGCTCAGGATGACCGCGCAGCAATGATCGTGCGCTACATCTGCGCGAGTCGCGCGAGATCCAGCCGACCAGTGTACACGGCCATGCCCACAGCGGCGTGGATGCCCATCTCCTGCAACGCTGCGATGTCTTCGTACGTCGTGATGCCACCGGCCGCGGTGATCTCGCGGTCAGTGGCAGCGCGCAGGCTGCGGAACCACTCGAGATCAGTGCCTTGCATCATGCCTTCCTTGTCGACGTAGGTGCACAGAAAGCCGCCGCAGTAAGGCTCCAGCGCGCGAATCACATCGACTGCCGAAACGTCCAGCGACTCGCGCCAGCCTTTGACCACGATCCGGCCATCTTTCGAATCGAGCGCCAGCAGAATGGCCTCGCGCGGCACCCCAGCCGTCAGCTCGCGTAGGAATGCCTCGTTAGGCCCACCCGCTCGGAATGCTGCCGTCCCTACGATGATTTTCTCCGCGCCGAGTTCGAGCAGGCGTTGAGCTTTCTCGACCGTGCGAATCCCGCCGCCGATCCGCGTGCGCGCTTTGCTCGCGAGCCACTCCACAATCGGCTCGTTCGAGCCGCGGCCGATCGCCGCGTCGAGGTCGATCACCTGAATGACAGAAAACGCGGCGAATTTTGCCAGCATCGCTTCCGGCGAGTCCCCGTCGAGCGCCTTCTCGCGCCCTTGCACCAGCTGCACGACCGCGCCGTCCATCAGATCGATGCATGGGATGATCACGCGGCGATCCTCCGCACCACGACGCCGTGTTGCTCCAGGTGTGCCTTGAGATCATCGACCGTGTAGGTGCCGTAGTGAAAGATCGAGGCGGCGAGCGCAGCGTCCGCTTCGCCTTCATCGAACACACGTACGAAGTCGTCCGGCTTTCCGGCCCCGCCAGAGGCGATCACGGGCACATTCACGCTGCGGGAGACCGTTCGGGTGAGGTCGCAATCAAAACCCGTCTGCACGCCATCGCTGTCCATCGAGGTCAGAAGGATCTCGCCCGCGCCGAGCTCCTCTCCGCGCGTCGCCCAGCCGACAGCATCAATGCCTTCATCCGTGCGGCCACCACGTGTGAAGACATTCCACTCGTTAGGCGCGCGGCGTCGTGCATCGATCGCGAGGACCACAGCCTGCGCGCCGAATTCAGCGCTCAATTCGGTGATCAACTCAGGCCGCCGCACTGCCGCGGTGTTCACGCTCACCTTGTCCGCTCCTGCGAGCAGCACGCGCCGCGCATCCGCCACCGAACGAATGCCGCCGCCGACGGTAAGCGGAATGAAAACTTTCCGCGCCGTTCGCTCCACAAGCTGGGACATCGTCTCGCGCTCGTCGCTAGAGGCCGTGATATCGAGGAAGACGAGTTCATCGGCGGACTGGTCGTTGTAGCGCTGCGCGAGTTCCACCGGATCGCCGGCATCCCGTAGCGCAACGAAGTTCACGCCTTTGACGACGCGGCCGCCGGTCACGTCGAGGCAGGGGATGATACGCTTCGCGAGCATCTCAGAGCGCGGCGAAGCGATGGATGATGTCGAGCCCGGCAGCCCCTGATTTTTCGGGATGGAATTGCACGCCGAAGATGTTGCCAGAGTCGAGCACCGCGGTGAACGGCTGGCCGTAGGTGCAGGTCGCCGCGGTCGCGGCGCAGACCGGCACGTAGTAGCTGTTCGCGAAGTAGACGTAAGGCTCACGCCCGCGCTCGAGTAGCCGGGATGGCTTCACGGGTTGCACGGTATTCCAGCCCATGTGCGGGATGCGCGCGACGGCTCCGAATCGTTCGACAGAGCCGTCGAAGATGCCGAGCCCTTCCACGTCGGGAGCTTCGGCGCTGCGTTCAAAGAGCGCCTGCAATCCGAGGCAGATGCCGAGAAACGGAACGCCGTCCGCGATGCGCTCCTTCAAAGCCGCACGAACCTTTAGTTCATCGAGCGAACGCATCATTTGTCCGAAGTTCCCAACGCCCGGCAGGAGGATTTTCGCGCCGCGTCGCAGTCCCGCAGCGTCGCGCACGATCTCGAACGACGCGCCGATCGCCTCGAGCGTGTTTTGCACGCTGCGCAGGTTACCTGCGCCGTAATCGAGGACCGCAATCACAGCAGCCCTTTCGTGCTCGGCAGCTGATCCTTCAGGCGCTCATCCGTCGAGCAGGCGTAGCGCAGCGCGCGCGCGAAGCACTTGAAGAGCGCCTCGATTTTGTGGTGGTTCGAGCGCCCATGCATGATCTTGAGGTGCACGTTCGCTTTCGCGTGCTGCGCGAAGCCGTGGAAGAAATCGTGCACGAGCTCCGTCTGCAGATCGCCCACGAGCGGCACACCGACACGATCCTCGTAGACCAGCGCGACGCGTCCGCCGAGATCCAGCGCAGCGACGGCCAGCGTCTCATCCATCGGCAAGACGAAGTAGCCCGCTCGATTGATGCCGACGTGATCGCCGAGCGCCTGATCGATCAACTGACCGAGCACAATCCCGACGTCTTCGACGGTGTGATGCTGGTCGACATCGAGGTCGCCTGTCGCTCTCAGTGTCAGATCGAAAGCACCGTGCTTCGCGAACAGCTCCAGCATGTGATCGAAGAAGCGAATGCCGGTTGTGATCTCGTATTTCCCGGTTCCATCGACAACGAGACGCGCTGAGATCTGCGTCTCAGTGGTCTTTCGCTCGATTGTCGCTTCGCGCATCAGAGCACTCCTTCGATCTCATTGATGTTCTCGATCACCGCCGCGGCACCTTCAGCTTCGAAAAGTTCACGGAGACCTGGACTGGTGCGGCTCGCGATCCCGATGAACCGCACGCCAGCCGCACGCCCACTGCGTGCATCGTCCACATTGTCGCCGAAGTATGTAATCGCGCAGCCAGGATGAGCTTCGATGATCGCGAGCAGACCATCGGGCGCCGGTTTAAGATTCTGCACGTCATCTAATGTGACGGTCATCGACCAGCCGAGGTCTGGCACGAAGCGCGACAACGTCATCTGCATCTCGTCGCGCGGCCGGCCGGTGAAGATCGCGAGGCAATGACGACTCGCCAGCCGCTCGAGGAGGCCCGGCGCGGGCAGCCAGCGCTCGCGCATAATCAGCCCGTCGCCGTTCGAGCCGAGGAAACGTTGCTGAAACACGGAGACAACTTCATCAAACGCGACCTCACGACCGACTGTGTCGAGGATGATGCGCTGCGACAATTGCCAATCATCATTCCAGCCGCCTTCGTTCTTGTAGCGCTGTATGACGTCGTTCGAGATCGTGACGCCGGTAAAATGCTCGACGGTCGCGATAATCGACGCGCGATACGATTCCAGCACGTCGGCGAGCACGTCATCCATGTCGAACACGAGGACAGAATCCTTGGTTCCGTTCAGTGCCATATTCGCCCCAGTTCTGAGAGGAAGCGCGTTGTCTGCTCGCGCGTGCCGACGGTGACGCGCACGCAGCCCGCCAGCTCGTGGCTGCGGTCGCGAACAAGCACGCCCGCCTCGGCCAGTTGCGCGCGTACCTCCGCTGCGCGCGCGCCGAACCGCACGAGGACGAAGTTCCCTTCGCTGTGGTAAAATGGAATGCCGAGCTGCTCGAGCCCGCCGTAGAGCAAGTCGCGCGCGGCCAGCACTTCCTTCACGTAGTTGCTGATGTATTCGCGATCGTTCACCGCGGCACCCGCGGCGAGGGCCGCAAGCATGTTCACGCTGTAGGGAGACTGCGCTTTGCGCATCATCGCAATGTTCTCGGGATCGGAGAAGAGACAGCCGAGCCGCATTGAGGCCATTCCATACGCTTTCGAAAACGTGCGGCTGACGAACAGATTCGGACGCTCGCCGATGAGCGGTAAAGCCGTCCAACCGAAGAACTCAAAGTAGGCTTCATCGATCAACACAGCGGCATGCGGCGCACGCGCGAGGATCTGCTCGACGATCTCCGGCTTCACCGCTGTGCCGGTGGGGTTATTTGGATTGGAAATGAGGATGGCGCGCGTCTGCGGGGTGATGGCTTCGAACAGTTCCTGCAGCGGAAACGCGAGCGTCTCGGCGCGGTACGGGATCTCGCGGATTTGTGCGCCGGCGAGCTCCGCGTAGAAGCGATACATCGCGTAGGACGGCTGCAGGATAAGCACCTCGTCGGTTTGATCGACGAACGTGTTGATCAGCACCTGGATCGCTTCGTCGGTACCGTTAGTGAGCAGCATCTCGCGTTCGCGAGCGCCGAAGTGCCCGGTGAGCGCGCGCATTGCTTCGCTGTATTCCGGGTAGACAGAGAGGAGGCCCTCGCTGACCCGCGTGCGCAAAAACTCCGCGACGGCTGGCGAGCAGCCGACCGTGTTTTCGTTGAAGTCGAGGCGAAGCTTATCCGCGCGCCCGCCAGTCGGGGGCGAGTACGGTGTCATGCGCTGCACGGCATCGCGCGGCTGGAGCGGCTTGCTCATGAAAGGCGCACCTCGACTGAGCGCGCATGGGCTTCGAGCCCCTCGGCGCGCGCGAGTGTGGTGATGGTTGGCGCGAGTCGCGTCAGCGCGTCTCTGGTGAATTCCTGAGTCGAGATTACCTTCACGAAATCGGCTGCGGAAAGCCCGCCGCGAATGCGGGCGACACCGGAAGTGGGAAGCACGTGATTCGGCCCGCTCGCGTAATCGCCGGCCGCCTCTGGGCTGCGCGGGCCGATGAAGACGCTGCCGGCGTGGCGAATGTTCGGCAGCAGAGACGCGTCGTGAATGCTGAGGTGCTCCGGCGCGAGATTGTTGGTGATCTCGACCGCTTCTTCATCGGAGCCGACGAGGACGATCGCGCTGTTTCGCTCGATTGCTTCACGTGCCGTCGGCGCCGTTGCCAACGTTCCGAGCTGTGTCTCAATCTCGGCTGCGACGCGGTTTGCAAGGGTCTGCGACGTCGTGAGCAGGATCGCAGAGGCATCGCTATCGTGTTCTGCTTGCGCGAGCATGTCGGCTGCGATCCACGAGGCCTCGGCGTCATTGGCGATGATCACGATCTCGGTCGGACCGGCGATGAAGTCGATGCCAACATCACCAGCGAGCAACTTCTTCGCGGCGGCGACGTAGATGTTTCCCGGGCCAACGATGCGATCGGCGCGCGGGATTGTCTCGGTTCCAAAGGCAAACGCAGCGATAGCGTGCGCTCCGCCGATGAGAAAGACGCGCGTGACGCCGAGCAACGCAGCCGTGCCGAGGATCTCCAGCGATGGCTTCGGCGTTGTGACGCAGATGTTCGGCACACCTGCGACTTGCGCTGGGATGACGGTCATCATCACGGTGGAGGGCAGGGGATAGCGGCCGCCCGGCACGTAAGCGCAAAGGGTATCGAGCGGGCGAACGATCTGCCCGACGCGCAACCCGGGTGCGAGCTCGATGTTTTTTTCGGTTGGCAGTTGGAGCTCAGCAAACGCGCGGATGTTTGCCGATGCTTCTCGCACAGCATTACGGAACGTCGCGCTCAAGCCGTCGGCAGCGGCGGCGAGTTCCTCCTGCGGCACGAGCAGGGAGTTGCGAGCGAAGCCGTCAAACTGCCGCGCGTACTCGAGCACGGCTTCGTCACCGCGATCGCGGACGTTCTCGAGAATCGGGCGCACGACCGTTTCCGCGTCGCTTAAGCGCGCACCTCTACGCGCGAGCACCGCTGCTGCGTCGCGTGAGTTGATGATTCTAATCATTGCCGCTGAGCTTGAGAACCGAGCCGAGCTGCGGGAAAAAGCGCCAGAATACTGGCGCACTCCAAGACGCTGCCGCGACGGCAGACGCCCGTGTGGCGCTTGCGTTTTGGAGTGCGGCGGTGTTCCGCCGCTTTCGAGAAGTTGGATGGAGAGACTGCACGGATGCGATCACATCACGATCTTGTTTAGCGGGTATTCCACGATGCCTTGCGCGCCCGCTTCCTTCAGCCGCGGGATGATTTGGCGGACGGTTGTTTCTTCCAGAATCGTGTTCACGGCGAGCCAGTCGTCGTCGGTGAGGTGCGACACGGTTGGCTTCTTCAGCGCTGGGAGGACGTCCACCACCGCGGCGAGATCTTCCTTCCGCACGTTCAGCATCAATCCGACCTGTCCGAGCGCGTTGATGGCGCCCTGCAGCAACATGGTGATGTCCTCGAGCTTGCGGCGCTTCCACTCGTCTTGCAGCGATGTCTTGTTGCCGATGAGCTGCGTGTTCGACTCGAGCACTACTTCGAGGATGCGCAGCTTGTTCGCGCGCAACGAGGAGCCGGTCTCGGTCACTTCGACGATCGCATCGGCGAGCACTGGCGGCTTCACCTCCGTCGCGCCCCAACTGAACTCGACCTTGGCGGTGACGCCGTTGCGCGCGAGGTAGCGCTTGGTGGTCTCAACGAGCTCGGTCGCGATGATCTTGCCCTGCAAATCCTGCACGGTCTGGAACGGCGAGCTTTCGGGCGCGGCGAGCACCCAGCGCACTTTGCCGAAGCTTTGCTTCGCGTAGATCAAATCGGCGAGCGGCTCGACGTCAGCGGCATTTTCCTCCACCCAATCGCGTCCAGTGAGACCGGCATCCAGGATGCCGTCTTCCACGTAGCGCGCCATCTCCTGCGCGCGGATGAGCATGCACTCGATCTCCGGATCGTCGATCGCCGGGAAGTACGACCGGCTGCTCGTCGCGATGTTGAAGCCGGCCCTGCGGAACAGATCGATTGTGGCATTCTCGAGGCTGCCTTTTGGAATCCCAAGGCGCAGCTTCACTTGGCACCTCCATAGACTGCGGCTGGATCGTAGGTTGCAGTTTCCGACTCGATCCACTCGCCGTCAGCGAAGCGACGGAAGAAGCAACTCTCGTAACCCGCGTGACATACGCCAGGCCCAAGCGCCTCCACCTTCAGGAGCACGGTGTCCTCGTCGCAATCGGTGAACATCTCTTTCACGATAAGGCGGTGTCCGGACGACTCACCCTTTAGCCAAAGCTTTTGGCGCGAGCGGCTGAAGAACGTAGCGAAACCAGTCTGCACAGTGTGCTGAAACGCCTCTTCGTTCATAAAGCCGAGCATGAGCACGCGCCCGGAGATGTGATCCTGCACGACGGCGGGCACGACGCCTTGGAGTTTTGCGAAATCGAGATTCATAAGCGTAAAAGAAAAGCCCGCAGGAGCACTGAGGCGCCGCGGGCTTTTTCTCGGGTGGTTGAGTAAGGGTGAGAGGAAGCGCGGGCGGGACTAGATCGCGTGGTGGTGACGATGATGGATGCGATCGGTCATGGTGGCGCGGTTTAGAACAATACGCTTCAATGCGACCCGCCGGACGCCTGAGACTTGAGGAAAACTGCCGGCCGGGGTGTGCTCAGGGCGTCAGCCGGGGAAGCTGGCGCTGGACGTGCAGCCATTGGACGAGCAGGCTTCTGTTCATGAACGCGCCGAAGCCGCATGCCTAACGAAATCATTGTTGCGATCGTCCAGAGCAGTCCCGTTTTCCTCGATCTCGAAGCAAGCGTGGAGAAGCTGGTTGGGCTGACAGCGGAGGCGGCGGGCAAGGGTGCGCGGATCGTCACCTTCGGCGAGACCTGGCTGCCGGGCTATCCGGCGTGGCTGGACTACTGCTCCGATGCCGCGCTTTGGGATCACGCACCGAGCAAGGAAGTGTTCGGGCGTCTGCGCCGGAACAGCGTCGTCGTTCCCGGAAAAGAAACGAAGCTGATCGGCGAGCTTGCCGCGAAGCATGAGCTGACGCTCGTGATCGGCGTGAACGAGCGGGTCGAGACCGGCCCCGGGAACGGCACGCTCTACAACAGCCTGCTGACGTTCACGCCCGATGGCGCGCTCGCGAATCATCACCGCAAGCTCGTGCCCACCTACACAGAGCGCCTCGTCTGGGGGCAGGGCGATGGCGGCGGGCTTGCCTCGGTGCCGACGCCGGCCGGGCGCGTCGGTGGCCTGATCTGCTGGGAACATTGGATGCCGCTCGCGCGGCAGGCGATGCATCACGCCGGCGAAGATGTGCACGTGGCGGTCTGGCCGACCGTGCACGAGATGCATCAGATCGCGAGCCGCCATTACGCGTTCGAAGCGCGCTGCTTTGTGCTCGCGGCCGGCCTGGTGATGCGCGTGAAAGACCTGCCGGTGGAACTTCGCGCTACGACTGAACTCGCCGGCGATCCGGATGCTTTCGTGCTTCGCGGCGGCAGCGCCATCATCGGGCCTGATGGGAAGTACGTCGTCGAGCCAGTCTACGAAAAGGAGACAATCGTCACGGCTACGCTCGACCTCGAGGCAATCGATCGCGAGAAGATGACGCTCGATGTCTCCGGCCATTACAGCCGGCCTGACGTGTTCGATTTCGACTGGCACCAGACTCGACGACAGGCGCGCGTTGTTGATTAGAACTGGCGACACTCGCTGAACATCTGAGGCCGTGCGGGCTCGCGTATCACTACGCACCACCGTCGCGATCGAAGAACAAACTATGAGCACGCAATCAAACGACCTTTCACCTGGAGAGCACGAGCCCGGAGGGAAGAGCGCCGCCGACCGTCTGAAGACCGTCGCGGTCGCCGCAATGAGCGACACGAAGACCGCCGGCCGAGACGCGGGCATTCAACCCACGCGCGGCTTAGTCGACATGGCGATGGTTGAACGCATCGTCGCGGAGTGGCCGAAGATGGCGCAGAAGTCAGCGCGCGAGATCCTGGGGAAGTACGGCGCCCCGAATGAGGCAGTGGAAAGCCGCCTCATCTGGTACGAGAACGGCCCGTGGAAACGCACGATCTGTTATCGCGACGAGATCCCGCATCATTTTCCGAATCCACACTCAGACACGCTGGAGTGCGTGATCGATTACCAGGTGCCTCTCGAGAAGGTCAGCGAAGTGCTGAAGTTCGACGGCAGCGTCGTCGTGGAACGGACGGCGGGCGAAGTCTCCTCCCGTTGCGACATGGAGGCGGCGAACTTTCTCGCGCTGAACATGGTGCACGAGATCGTCACCGGGAACATGACGGCCGAGCAGGCGCGCGATTTCCTCACCGAGACCGCGGCTGCTTACGTAGTGAGCCGCTCAGCACCGCACGCGGAGCGACTCATGTTCGACGTGCCGACGGGCGAGACGAGTGAGAAGGATCACACCACGATCGCGGGTGCCGTGGTGCGGCAGGCGGCCGGGAAGATTAAGGACGTGGTGGTCGGCTAGGTTGCACGCGGCCGCGGGGGCTGACTTCTGGAATCGGGACCGGTTGGAATGGCGCTAGACTGCTAGCGAGTCGCAGCAGCTGCGAGAAAAGCGGCGGAATACCGCCGCACTCCAAGACGCTGTCGCGACTGCGACGCTCCGGCTGCCGCTCGCGTCTTGGAGTGCGGCGGTGTTCCGCCGCTTCGCGGGGCGCGTGCTTCACAGCAGGTGGCTCCCGCCGCACGGGTCATTAACAGCCTCCTGAACCCTCTGCCGTGCGATCGCTCGCGATGAGCCGTTGCGTTAGCGTGCCGTGCACGCCCAAAGCGAGGGCGCGGACGCGAGGTTGTATTCCGGCACCGGAATGCGCGCCTTGAAGTCGTCGCTGAAGAGCCCGTCGACCCGTATGCTTATGGCGAGCTCACCGCTCGCATCGCCGCCGTGGAATTGGTTCACGCTGTCGAACCAGGCGCTGTGCGACTCGACGTACTGCTTCTCGCCGGTGTTCTCGTTCAACATGTAGAACGGCTTGCGCAAGTTCGTGCGGAACCAGATGAACTCGTGGCAGAGATCGTAGCTGACGTGGTCGCGATGCGCGGTCACTGCGCGGCCTTCCGGATCGTACATGATCAGCATGCGCGCGGTCGCTTTGAAGGGCAGCGTGGCGATGAACTCCATCAACTCCGAGAACTCGGTCGCCCCTTCCGCGGGCTCCCACGCGCCGGGATTGTCGAGGTCGTAGTAGTTGTCCTCGCCCTTCGGCTGCGAGAGGTAAACCATCTTTGAGCCTGGCTTGACCTCCGCTTTCTCGCCCATGACGAACGGGCCGGTGTAGAACGCGAGATCCTTCGCCGCGTCGAGCCGGCGCTGGATGCGCTCGGTGACATAGCCGTCGAGCGACTTCAACCAGTCGACGTCGATAAACTCGTCGAAAGACTTGTAAGACGGATACTTGATCCGCGGATCGACGCGTTCGGCTACTTCACCGCTCATGCCGCGACCGCTGACTCTGCAACTTTCTTCGTTGTCCGAGTACGGCGTTTGGCACGCGGCTTTGGCGCCGGCTTCTTGGACGCGAAGTCGGCTTTCGCGCGCGCGACCTTGTGCCAGGTGTTCGCCGGAATGCGGTGCTCGCCCCAGGTGAAGACCGTCGACGCATCAGCGGTCGGATCGAAGAGGCGCACGGCGAGCAGACCCGCGTAGCCGCCGAACTGCTTAGGGTTGATCCACCAGGTGGCGGTTGCATCCCAGAGCTTCACTTCGTTGCCTTCGACAGCGACTGCGCTGCCTTCGTGGTAAATCAATCCGTTGCTGATCCAGTGCGGATCGCATCCGGCTGCGCCCCAGCTCTCGCCCCAATGGCGCGTCGACACGTCGTTGAACTCAAGGATGAATTGCGCGGCGAAGCTGCGGACGCCACGCGCGAGAAAGAGCTGATGCGAGAGAGCGCCGAGCGCGCCGCAATCGAGCGTCTCCTCACGGACCGCCTGACACCAGTGCATCGGCCACTTCGATGGGCCCCACTTGAACAGCTTTCGTAACCAACGCGGACCGGTGAGGGGATGCCCCGCGTTGAGCTGCGAGTAGTCCATGCCCGTGATCCATTCACGCGCGATTTCACAGCACGCAGTGCCGTGATGCGACATGTAGGACGCCGGGAAATTTTCCCAACGAGCAATGCCCGCATCGAGGTTGCTGTCGGCTGTTTCTTCGAGATCAATCACCATATTTTTACCCTCTCCCAAATACATAAGACATGCTCCTGTCGTAACCGCCTGCGTCGCAAAAAATCAGCACGTCGCCGGGCTGGGTGCCTTCCGGCAGCTCCACGTTTGCGGCGACTTCATCGTGCTCCATGCACAGCCTCCCCATTAGTCGCGTCTTGCCGCGTCGGAGCGGTTCCAGCTCGCCCGTCTCCCCGTTGCGGCGGAGAATGCGATGCGGATAGAAGAAGTACTGCGGCAGCTCGGCGATCGAGCCATCGACGACTGCTTCAGTGGTGTCGTCGCTGATGTCCTGGATCTCGAGCACGCGCATCGCGAGCGCCATCGAGGGCTGCGCCATCGCCTTGCCAGGCTCGGAAATGATCTGGCGCACGTTTGGCAGCGTGGCGCGGGCTTGCTGCACCGCTTTGGTGAAATCGTCTTCGCGACCTTCGTGCCAGTCATCCGGGAACCAGCCGCCACCGATATCCAGCACTTCGATCTGGCGGCCGGCGAGCTTCTCGAGCGAGCGGCACCAACGCAGCATCGCGCCGTAGAGATGCCACCATTGGCCCACGCCGATGTGGCTGCTCGCCATGTGGAAATGCACGCCGAATGAGGAGTCGCGCGGCAGCAGCGCGATCGCATCAATCAACGCGGCGAAATCATCCGGCGTCTCGACGGGAATACCGAAGCGCGACTTGATGCTCGGGGTGCGGAGGCGAACGCCGAACACTTTCGACTTCAGCTCGCCACGATCCGCAGCGGCGATGACGCGCTTGAGGTCCGCGATCGAGTCGCAGAACACCGCATGCATGCGCTCCTTCGGCATCAATCCTTCCGGCCACCATTTGCCGGGCCCATTCAGGATCACCTGCTCGGGCTTGAAGCCGATCTGGAGCGCCTTCTGCACTTCGAGCAAGCTGATCGCTTCCGCGTAGAAGCCGGAATCGAGCGCGAGCTTGATGAGCCGCTCGTCGGGGTTCGTCTTGATACTGTAGCCGTTGACGATCTGCGTCTCGGGCGTGCTCAGGTTGCGCGCCAGCGTTGAGGCGCGTTCGAAAAGATCAGCGGCCGTCGTGTCGAGGAAGAGGAACGATGGCGTCTCCATCTTCGCGTAATCCTGCTGCTTCAGATCGTGCACAAACGAATCGGGCACCTTCGCGTAGCCGTTCGCGTGTGAGCCGTTGCCGTTGGTTCCGTTCTCGGCGCCCGCGTTCGCAGTCATAAGGTGCGGATGCAGTTTGTGCAGACGCTCGGCGAGCGCAGGCATGCCGGACGGATGCTTCATCGAGTGCCCAATGCCGCCGCCGTAAGGCTCCGGCAATGGCGCGAGCGGATAGCGCGAACGCACCGGCACCTCAAGCACGACACGCGTGAACTCTTCACCCGAGCCCGTCGTTTTCTCCGCCGGAATTCCGGTCGCAGCTTCAACCAGCATCGCCGGCAAATTGCATCCGGTGATTGTCGCGCCGTGCACCCATGCCGGGAAACGCGGGTTCCATTCGAGCAGCCAGCGTTGTCCATCGGGAGCGCGCACCATCTCGAGCTCGGCGCCGCCGGTCCAGTTCACATCGCGAATGATCTCGCGCAGCTTCGTTGCAAATTCCTCCGGCACTTCCTGCACATCGCCGGCCCATGTCTTGCCTTCTTCGGTGAGGTCGCGCTTGCGCATGCTCACGCAGCCGAGCAGCTCGCCTTTGTATGCCGCGAGCATGACGGATTCTTCGTAACCGGAAACGTGTGCCTGCAGGAACAGCCGCTGCGTTGACCACACCTTCGAAAGCGCAGTGCGGACCGCTTCGAATTGCTCCCACGACTTCGTGCGAACTGCCTCGTAGTACGGCCCCTTCAACCAAACGCGCCAATCATGCTTGCGGCAAAACGCATGCAGATCCCAATCCGACTCATCCGTCGAGACGAAGGGCGGGATTTGGAGCGGAAGTCCTTTGTGCGCTTCGACACCAGGCTTTGTGATGCGGCTCAAACCGACAGCCGGCGGGCTCAACAAATTCGCGTGCCCATCAGGAAACACAGACGCCAGCCAGAGCGCTTCCAAGTCCGTGCCCGAAATCCAAAGCGCGCCACCATCGAGCAGCTCCGTGATCAGCTCACCGTAGGCGGCGAGATCGAGTTCTTCCCACGGCCGCTGCAGCCAAAGATCATCGAAGCCCTGCCAATGAATTCCCGAGCTGCGGTTCGAGTATTCAACACCGACAAGCGTTGCATCCGGATACGCGATGCGCAGTGAACGCGAGAGTCCGATGCCGGGTTGAGGGCTTGTTCCAGAGTAGAGTCCGCTGATGTAAACTTTCATTTCTCGAAAAACAGCGACGGCGGAGGATTACCCCACCTGCTGGCGAGCCGACTAAGCAGCCGCTAGCTGCCCGGCGCACCGGATTCGCTGCAAACCACAATCGCACGCAATGTTGCGACGGGTCGTGCCAACTTTAAAATTTTTAAGCTCGGCGCTTTTCGACACGGCAGACAGCGAACGTGTGCGCCATTCCGAGCCGCGGTGGTGAATCGTGCGGCGCTCGCGTGCGGTTGCACTACGGGATCTCTCAGCTCCGCTCGGGATGACAGCTTGAACAGAGTCGCGCGTTCGCTTACTCGCTAACGATGACACCGGCCATCTACCTTGCGCTGGTAGGAGCAGGTGCGTTCCTCGTCGGCATTCTGATCACCTGGGTGCTAATGCGTCAGGGTAGTGCGATCGCAGTCGCGGATCGCGAGTCGGTCCTGAAATCGGACATTGCCGAGCTGTCGCAGTCCCTCGCCGCGGCGCAGGAGAAGAACTCGCGCATTCCAGATCTTGAGATGGTGAACGCTACTGCCGCCCAGGAGGCACGCGCTTACCGCGATCAACACGCGCGAGCGGCTGCGCGCATCGCAGCGCTCGAGACCCAGCTCGACCAGGAACGTAAAGTCGCGGCCGAGAAGCTGGGCGTGCTGGACGAAGCGCAGGTGCGGTTTTCGGATGCGTTCAAGGCGCTTTCGGCGGAAGCGTTGCGCCACAACAATTCGTCCTTCCTCGAGCTCGCGAAGAGCACACTGGAAAAGACGCAGGAGACGGCGAAAGGGGATCTCGCGCAGCGGCAGAGCGCGATTGATGCGCTGGTGAAACCGATGCGCGAGTCGCTCGAGAAAGTGGACGCGAAGATCCACGACCTCGAGACGGCACGGGCCGGCGCGTACGAGTCGCTCAAGAGTCAGGTGCAGTCGCTCGCCGATACGCAGAACCATCTGCGCTCCGAGACGGGCAATCTGGTGCGCGCGTTGCGTTCGCCGCACGTGCGTGGGCGCTGGGGGGAGATCCAGTTGCGCCGCGTGGTTGAGCTCGCCGGGATGGTGGCGCATTGCGACTTTGTCGAGCAGCCCACGCTGCATACGGAAGACGGGAAACTCCGCCCCGATCTGATCGTTCATCCGCCCGGTGGAAAGACCATCGTGGTGGATGCAAAGACGCCGCTGAACGCGTACCTGGAAGCGCTGGAAGCACCGGATGATGACACGCGGCTGCGGCTGCTCGACCAGCACGCGGCGCAAGTCCGCACCCATATCGAGAAGCTCTCGCGCAAAGCGTACACCGAGCAGTTCGACGACACGCCCGACTTCATTGTCTTGTTCCTGCCGGGCGAGGTCTTCTTCAGCGCCGCGCTCGAGCGCGACCCGACGCTGATCGAGTACGGCGCGGATAAGAAAATCATCCTCGCCACGCCCACCACGTTAATTGGACTGCTCATGGCCGTCTGCTACGGCTGGCAACAAGAGAAGCTGGCGCACAACGCGCGCGAGATCAGCCAGCTCGGCAGCGAGTTGTACAAGCGCTTCGCTGATATGTCGCTGCACTTCGGCAGGCTCGGGAAGAGCCTGAACAGCTCGGTTGAGGCGTTCAACAAGGCGGCCGGGAACATCGAGACGCGCGTGCTCGTGACGGCGCGGAAGTTCAAGGAACTCGGCGCCGCTCCGATGGGTTTGGAGATCGACGTGTTGCCGCAGGTGGAGCAGATCGCGCGTGAGGTGCAGGCGCCGGAGTTGTTGCCGCCGCCGATCGAGAACGGGCAGGGGAACGGCCCGGAATCTGGCGCGCTGCCGGGGTTGTTGTAGCGAATCTGCTGCGCATTACGCGTCGAGGAATCCTGCTCCCGACGCTGTCATGTCGAGCGGAGTCGAGACATCCCGTGGCGACACCCTGCGCCTCCGCCACGGGATTCCTCCACTGCGCTTCGCTCCGGTCGGAATGACAGCGGGCGTCAGCGCAGGGCGGGCCCACCCGAGAACTTGCGCTCTGTGCGATGTTGATAAAATGACGACTCAAGTTGCTCTGATCGGCACGGAGACAGATGCGCGTGCCGCGGCTACTCCAGCGGGGCATCGCGCTGATGACCAGCTGCTCGATGCCTACTCGCAGACGATCTCGGCCGTCGTCAATCGCGTGGCGCCCAGCGTGGTGAACATCCGCATCATCAGCGGTGCGCGCGGGCAGGGTGGTGGCTCGGGCTTCATCATCGCGCGCGATGGTTTCATCCTCACGAACAGCCACGTGGTGCACGGTGCGCGTGAGTTGGAGGTGTCATTGCATGACGGGCGTGTTTTTCACGCGCAGCTCATCGGCACCGATCCGGACAGCGATCTCGGAGTGATCCGCATCGATGCACCCGATCTGCAACACGTGCGGTTTGCTGATTCTAACGGCATTCGCGTTGGGCAGATCGCTGTCGCGATCGGCAGCCCGTACGGCTTTCAGCAGACTGTCACGTCGGGCATCGTGAGCGCGCGCGGCCGTTCGATGCGTGCCGACTCGGGGCGGCTTATAGACGACATCATCCAGACCGATGCGGCGCTGAATCCCGGGAACTCCGGCGGTCCGCTCGTGAATAGCGCGGGCGAAGTCATCGGCGTGAACACCGCTGTCATTCTGCCGGCGCAGGGAATCTGTTTTGCGATCGCGAGCAATACGGCGCACCTCGTCGCCGGCTGGCTGATTCGTGATGGCCGGATTCGTCGCAGCTCGATTGGCGTGGCCGGACAAAACGTGCCGCTGCATCCGCGCGTGGTGCGGTTCCACAACCTGCCGGTGAACGGCGGCGTGCAGGTCGCGGAAGTCGGCGCCTCCAGTCCTGCGGCGATCGCGGGATTGAAGAATGGCGACATCATCGTCGGGTTCAAAGGCCAGCCGATTGCGAGCATCGACGACCTGCACAAGCAGCTCATCGCTTCGGAGATCGGCGTGCCGTCGCCGCTGATGGCCCTGCGCGGGACGGAGAAGCTGTTCTTCATGGTCACGCCGCGCGAGCTGAAGAGCTGATGAAGCGCGCGGGTTGCGGACTGGTGTAAGCTGCTTCTGACGTGAGCGATCCGACGACGAGCAACGAAGATCCGGACGAGCAATTTTACCGCGACACCGAGGCGATCGCGTTCCCGAAGATCGACGATCGCCAGCTCGCGATGCTCGATCCACTGGGTAAGCGGCGCACGATCCGCGGCGGTGAGATCGTGTTCAAAGCAGGCGACCGCGATATGGGACTGGTGGTGATCCTGAGCGGCGAACTGGAGGTCGTCGAGCAGCGTGACGGCAACGAGCTCGTTCTCGGCACGCCGGGTGCGCGCGATTTCCTCGGCGATATCTCCATGCTGACGGGGACTGCCGCGCTCGGCACCGCGCGCGGCAAGGCCGAGGAATCTGAGGTTCTTGAAATTCCCGCCGTGCAACTGCGCCGCGCCCTCGCGGAGCTGCCCGGCGTGAGCGAACCGATCGTGCGCGCGTTCATGATGCGGCGGCAACGCCTGCTGCGCGATCGGGAGTTTGCCGGGTTCCGCGTCGTCGCCCCTGGTGGTTCACGCGAAGGACACGAGCTGCACGATTTCCTGCAGAAGAATCACATCCCCCATCGCCTGATCGCCTACGAAGAGCCGGATGGGCAACGACTCGCCGAGCGCTTCAATCTTGCCACGCGCCACTTGCCGACGCTGATCACGCCAGCGGGCAAGCCGTTGCGGCGGCCGTCGCTGCGCGAAGTGGCGCAGGAAGCTGGCCTCATGCGGCACCTCGTGGAAGACGGCGAAACCGAGATCACGTGCGATGTGGCGATCGTCGGCGCCGGACCCGCGGGGCTCGGCGCGGCGGTGTATGCCGCGTCCGAAGGCCTCAGGACGGTGGTGCTCGAAGGCTATGCTCCGGGCGGCCAGGCTGGATCGTCTTCACTGATCGAGAATTTTTTCGGCTTCCCCACGGGCATCAGTGGGTCCGAATTGACGCATCGCGCGCAGCTGCAGGCGCTTCGCTTCGGCGCGAAGTTCTCGACGCCGTCGAGCGCGCTCACGCTCGGATTCAGCGACAGCGGTTACAGCGGGGAGCTGGAACTCGAAGGCTGCGGCGCGACGTTGCGCGCCCGAGCGGTAATCATCGCCACCGGCGCCGACTACATGCGCCTCGATGCGGAGGGTCGCGAGGAGTTTGAGGGCTCGGGCGTTTACTATGCGGCGACGGCGCTCGAGGCGCAGCTCTGCCGCGAATCAAACGTGATCGTGGTCGGCGGCGGCAACTCCGCCGGGCAGGCGGCGATGTTCCTCTCGGAAACGGCGGCGAAGGTGTTCCTCGTGATTCGCGGTGAAGGTTTGTCGGCAACGATGTCGAGCTACTTGTCGCGGCGGGTGGAAACGCGGGAGAACATCGAGATCCTGCGCCGCACCGCCGTGAGGCGAATGATGGGCGGCAAACGCCTCGAAACGGTCGAGTTGGAGAACACGCAGACGGGCGAGAAGCAGACCGTGCAAACGGCGGCAGTCTTCTCGATGATCGGAGCGAAGCCATGCACCCAATGGCTGCCAGCGGAGATCGAGCGCGATGAAAAAGGCTTCATCAAAACCGGCGCCGAGGTAGCGCACGCACGGGCATGGCAAGGACTGGAGCGCGGACCGGCACCCTTGGAGACGAGCCGGCCGGGAGTGTTCGCGGTCGGCGACGTGCGCTCTGGATCGGTGAAGCGGTGCGCAGCTGCGGTAGGCGAGGGCGGGATGGTGATTGCGGGTGTACACCAGGCGCTCGCCGCCTTGCCGAGGTGAGCGGCTACAACACCTCGGGCCACTTCGCTTTATCCTTCAGCAGGATCTCGCGGAGGATCGGCACCGGCGGCATGCCGTGCTTCAGTAGCTCGTCATGGAATTTCTTGGCTGAAAAGTTTGCGCCTTCCTGCGCTTCGTAATCCTTGCGCAGCTTCAGGATCATGAGCTTGCCGAGCGTGTAGTTCAGGTAACCGGGATCGTACGTGCCGCGCATCGCTTCACTACGCGCCGGCTTCTCTTCGTAGTGGCAATTGTCCATGAAGAAGCGGGTCGCTTCGTCCACGGTCATGCCTTGGGTGTGCATCTTGATGGAGGCGATCAGCCGGCAGAGTCGGAGCAACGCTTCGTCGGCCTGCGCCATGCGATACTTGGCGGCGCGTTTCACTTCATCCTCGGAGGGTGTCGCGCTCGTGCTGCTGCCGTAGCCAGCATCGATCAGCACCTTCTCGGTGTAATGCGCCCAGCCTTCCACAAACGCGTAACTGCTGAAGATCTTCGCTACACGGCTGACAGACGACGCGTTCAGGTGAAGGAATTGCGTGTAGTGACCCGGATAGGCCTCGTGAATGGAGACCACGTCGGTCGTGTAGTAGTTGAACGCCGTCAGCCACTCTTCCTTCTGTTGATCCGGCCATTCCGGCTCGGTCGGCGTGACGTAGTAGTACGCCTCGGCCGCCTTCTTCTCGAACGGCCCCGGCGTGTCCATCGACGCGAATGAAGTGGCCCGCGCAAACTTCGGCGTCGCATCGACCTTGGCGCGTTCCTTCGACGGGATGGTGACGAGATCCTTCTTCACCACGAACTCGCGGATTGCCTCGAGGTTCTTCGCCGTGTCAGGAATCAGGCTCTCAGGCGTGGGATGATCCTTCTTCACATCCTTGAACACCTCGTGAGCCGGCCGTGTCGGATCGATGATCTTCGCGGCTTCCTCGAACGACGCCTGCTCGCGTTTGAGCTCCTCCACCCCAATCTCGAGGACCTTCGCCGGCTCCATGTTGAGCAGCTCGGTCTCAGCGAGCATCTGCCGATACTTCTGCTCGCCGAGCGGCCACTCTGCGATCGCTTTCGGGAGTCGGTCGCGCTCGAGCCAGGTGGCGTATTCGCTTAACGCCATCCACGCCTTGCGGTTCGAAAGCTGAAACGCGTTGCGGAGTTTCTCGTCTTTCACATCCTTCAGCGCCTCCACGAGATCCTTCTTCAGGAAGTCGGCGTTGCCACGCGCGATCTGGATCGCGAGCTCCACGAACGGCCGCGGCAACACCGGCGCGAGGTTCGTCTTGGCCGCGATCATGATGTTCGGCACCTGGTTCTCGATCGTGATGATGCTGCGCACCCGCTCCTCGAGGGGCGCGAAGTTGCGCTTGATGTAGACGTTTACGTCGATGGCCTGGGCGTAGACCATCGGGTTGTTCTCGAACGCATTCGTCGCCTGGAATTCGAAGAGGTCCTTGCGAACCGCGGCGTGCAGGACGCGTAGATCACGCGCACGCTCTGCGCTCAGCTTCGTCGCGTCGAAACGCTTCAGCCGATCGTCGAACCGCTTCAGGCGAGAAAGCTCTGCGTCTAACGAGAGGCGCGTGAAGTCGCTGATGCGGCCATCAAAGTCGTGGATGCCGAGCTGCGTCGCGGTGATCGGATGAGCGGCGAGCCAGCCTTTGATGTATTCATCGGCGACTTTGTCGAACTCCGTGTCGGCGGGACCCGGATCGGGGAGAGCGGGCGCGGCGAAGCTCAACGCGAGGGCGAAGACAAGCAGGCGGAGTCTCTTCATCAGGGTGTAGGTAGGGACGCCGCGCTGCGGCGTCCGAGGTGCGTGCTATGGTCAAAGTCATACGTTCGTCACAAGCGTGGCCACGCCGCTCGGACATCGCAGCGCGATGTCCCTACCACACCGTTTGCGCGTTGCCAAAAATTTCGGGTTAGGCGATGATCGCCGGCAGTTCTCGCACCCTCAGCCAGCACGACGATGAAGCGCCGCCTCCTGATCAGCACACTCGGTTGCCTGCTGTTCGTTAATGTCCTCCTCGGGTTCCGCGTTTATAACGCGCAGGCCGCTAGTCCAGAGGACGATACCGGTTACGCGCAGATCTCCGTCTTCGCTCGCGCAGTGCAGCTGATCCGGCAGGATTACGTGGACAGCAAGAAGACGAGCTACCACGACCTCATCTACGCCGCGATGAAGGGCATGCTGGCGTCGCTCGATCCGCACAGCCAGTTCATGGACCCGGCGGACTTCAAGGACATGCAGGACGACACGCGGAGCCGCTTCAACGGGCTCGGCATCGAGGTCTCGGTGAAGGGCGGGTTGCTGACGGTGATCACACCGATGGAAGACACGCCGGCGGCGAAGGCGGGCATTCTTTCCGGCGACCAGATCCTGCGCATCAACGGCACCTCGACGGAGAAGATGGAGCTGCAGGACGCGATCAACGTCCTGCGCGGAACACCGGGCCAGAAGGTGACGCTGACCGTCTTGCGCCCGGCCACGAAGGAGATCAAAGATCACGTGCTCGAACGTGCGGAGATCAAGGTGCAGAGCGTGAAGAGCACCAGGATCCTCGAGCCCGAGCTGGGCGGATCATTCAAGATCGGGTACGTGCGGCTGGTGCAGTTTAACGAGCCGACTGCTGACGAGCTCGAGAAGGCGCTCGATGAACTCCAGAAGCAAGGCATGCAGGCGCTGGTGCTCGACTTGCGCAACAATCCGGGCGGCCTGCTGAACAGCGCGGTTGACGTCTGCGCACAATTTCTGCCGCCGAACACGACGGTCGTTTCGACTCAGGGGCGGGTAGCGTCGCAGCAGAGCGATTACGCCACATCGGCGAATGCGAAACAGCGACCGCGCTTCCCGCTCGCGGTCCTGATCAATGAAGGGAGCGCCAGTGGCGCAGAGATCGTGGCCGGTGCGATGAAGGATTTGAACCGCGGCATCCTGGTGGGCGAGACCACGTTCGGCAAAGGCTCCGTGCAAAACGTAGTGCAACTGCCGGACGGCTCCGCCTTGCGGCTGACGACGGCGCAATACTACACGCCGAGCAAGCAGATCATTCACGCGCGTGGCGTAACGCCGAATATCACCGTGCCGCTCAATGGCGAGCAGGAGCGCGCGCTCTTCGCCTCGCGCAGCACCGAGAACCTGAAGCCGGAAGACGAGCTGAACCTGATCAAGACGAAGGATCCGCAGATGCTGCGCGCCGTCGATGCGCTGAAAGGCGTGATGATCTACGCGCAGCAGGCGGCGCCGCAGGTTGATCCGGTGCGGAAGTAGTTGGCGCGGGTTTCGGCGGGCGATTGCTTGGCGCAAGATCGTCGTCTTCCCACGCGCGGGTCATCCTGAGCCGCGTAGACGGCGAAGGACCTCGCGCAAGCACGCATGCTGTGCGCCCCTCTAAAGACGAGACGAAGCCAGGACGTTGCCGACCACCCCTATTTGCGCAACGTCAGTAGCTCCGACGTGAGGTCCTTCGTCGTCTTCGCGACTCAGGATGACCGCGAGTAGTGTGGTCGATGACCGCGAGTAGTGTGGTTTCCCGTATGAGCACCATACTCGCGCTAGAAACCTCCTGCGACGAAACCGCTGTCGCGGTTCTGCGCGGGCAGGAGTTGCTGGCCAGCGAGGTCGCATCGCAAACGGCTGCGCATGAGCCGTACGGCGGCGTCGTGCCGGAGGTCGCATCACGCAACCATCTGCTGCATCTGCCGCGGCTGCTGGATCGAGCGGTGGCGTCGGCTGGCGTCTCTTTGCACGATGTCGATGCATTCGCCGCGACGAGCGGACCGGGGCTCGCAACTTCGCTCATGATCGGCACGTCGGCCGCGAAAGGACTCGCGCTCGGGGCCGGTAAACCCTACCTCGCGATCAATCACCTCGAAGGCCACCTGCTGTCCCCGTTCTTCGGCACAGAGGTGCAGCCGAACATCGCACTCGTCGTCAGCGGCGGGCACACCTT
Organism: uncultured Chthoniobacterales bacterium; assembly: GCA_902805675.1. Classification (GTDB taxonomy): domain Bacteria; phylum Verrucomicrobiota; class Verrucomicrobiia; order Chthoniobacterales; family UBA10450; genus JACCTI01. The sequence continues at coordinate 28,315 of CADCTA010000073.1, forward strand.
GCTCGTCGAGGTGAAGGAAGCCGGCGCCTACACGCTGCTCGGCCGCACGGTCGACGATGCCGCGGGCGAAGCATTCGACAAAGTGGCGAAGCTGCTCGGCCTCGGTTATCCCGGCGGCCCCGAGATCGAGAGGCGCGCGGCAGCTGGGGATCCGATGCGCTTCGCCTTGCCTCGCACGATGCTCGATTCACGCGATCACAACTTCAGCTTCAGCGGTTTAAAGACTGCGGTGCGTTATCTGATCGCGAAGCTCCCGCCGGACACCATGCGGTCGGACGAGACGCGGAACGATCTCTGCGCCTCGTTTCAGGCGACTGTGCTTGAAGTATTGGTGCGCAAGACGCTCAAGGCAGCGAAGAGCTGTAACGCGAAGGTGGTGACGCTGAGCGGCGGCGTAAGCTGCAACAAAGCGCTGCGGCGGGAGATGCAGCGCGCGTGCGAGCGCGCGGGGCTGGGATTCCTCGCTGCGGCTCCTGCCATGACGACCGATAACGCGGCCATGATTGCCTTCGCGGCCTCGCTACGATTTAGCTCCGGCTATTCATCCCCCGTCACGGAAGAGATCGACCCGAATCTCGCGCTGGTGAGGTAGGGACATCGCGCTGCGCTGTCCGAGGCGCATGGCCGCTCGCAGGTCTCCTGCGAAGATTCTTGCGGCGAACGAGGCGCGATCCGAGCGCCGTCAGTAGTCCCTGTCGAGCAGGTAGTTCGCGAGCGCGTGTAATGTCTCTGCCTTGCCGCCGAATGCGGTGAGCGCGTCGCGCGCTTCACGTGTAAGCCGCTGCGCTTCGCGGCGTGACTTCTCCAGCCCGATGACTGCCGGGTAGGTGGCTTTCTGCGCGGCCACATCTTTGCCGGCGCTTTTGCCCAGCTTCTCGGAGGTTTGGGTCACGTCGAGAATGTCGTCGATCACCTGAAAGGCGAGGCCGAGCGCCGCGCCGAAGGCGCTGATCGCCTCCAGTTGTTTTGCGGTCGCATTCGCGCTCATCGCGCCGAGCCGGACGGAGGCGATCAACATCGCGGCGGTTTTATTTTCGTGGATGTAGCGCAATCCGGAGCGCGTGATCGGCTTCCCTTCCGCTTCCAGATCCGCCACCTGGCCGGCGATGAGCCTGCGGCTGCCGGAGGCGACGGCGATCTCAGTGACGACCTGCTTCAAACCATAACGGCGAGGTAGCTCAACCGCCGCCGCGATTTCAAACGCGACGGTCAAAAGCGCATCGCCCGCAAGCACGGCAATCCCGTCGCCGAATACCTTGTGGCAGGTTGGCCGGCCGCGGCGGAAATCGTCGTTATCCATGCTCGGGAGATCGTCATGGATGAGCGAGTAGGTGTGGATGCACTCCATGGCACATGCGAGCGGCAGCGCAGCCTTCCGCTCACCGCCACAGGCTTCCGCGGCGGCGACGCACAGGATGGGCCGGAGGCGCTTGCCTCCGGCGAAGAGGCTGTAGCGCATCGCCTTGTGAATGGTGGCGGGTTTCGCGCTTTCCCTCGGGAGGAAACCATCCAGCGCGCGATCGACCTCTTTCTGCCGCGCCACGAGGTAAGCCTTGAGGTCCATCGCGCCGCAGAGTCAAACTAGGGAGGCGAGTTTGGCAATCGAAAACCGATCTGCGGGAGCTTGCAGAATATCACCCTAAGATTCCGCTTCGCTGCTGCGGTGCGCAATTGGGGTGATCTTGCGCAGTTCGTCCGGCAGAGCGAACGGCACCCTCGCGGGCGTCGCATCGGCGAGACCGCGGAGGCGAAAGGTGCCGACGCGGCAGTCACCGCGCCGGTTGTCCCGACCTGGTGCGACAGGCTCACGCGCTGGCGTTTCAAGGCCGGTCCAAAATCTGTCACGCGAAGCGCGGCCGCGGCAACCGTCCATGCGACACGGGCTCGGAAGCGACGGATTTGTCGACCCGTACGGGTGGTCGCGTTTATTTACTGGCCTGCAATCGATTACTGGCTCAGAAACGATGAACACGAGAAGAGAGATACGCAATTTATGGCACCCACCCGACTACTCACCACGATCGCAGTTTCACTGATTTGCGCTGCACAGATCAGCACCGGTTTTGCGCAGGAGAAGAAAAAAGCGGCGGGAGGCGGCGGTTCCGCGGCGCGCGCGGCCGAGCTGGCGCAAGCCGGCGCGATGGATGAGGCCCTCGTCGAGTACGGCAAGGCGATCGAGGCGTCGCCGAAACAGGCTGCGCTCTACAACCAACGTGGGGGAATTTACCTGGCGCAGAGAAAATTCACCGAAGCCGCGGCTGATTTCACCAAGGCGGTGGAGTTGATGCCAAAGGACCACGCGGCCTATTCGAATCGTGGCGCAGCGCTGAACGAGTTAAATCAATCCGACGCAGCTCTGGCCGACCTAAATAAGGCGCTCGAACTCAAACCGAACGAACCTCGAACGCTTGAGCGCCGCGGCCTCGTCTATCACAAACAGAAGAACTACGAGGCGGCGCTGGCTGATTACAACAAAGCGCTCGAGGCGAGCCCAAACAGCACCATGGGTCTGGGCCGCCGCGCAGACACATATGTGGCACTGAAGCAATATGCGGAGGCGAAGCCCGACCTCGAGAAGGCTCTGCAGTTGCGGCCCGACGACTTCAATGCCGAAGAGCGGTTGCGATTCGTTAATGCACAGCTTGCTCCGCGACCTGTGGCTACCCCGCCTCCTCCGACGGTTGCACCTACACCGAAGCCTACGCCGAAGCCTCAGCTGCTGACCCGCACGAACGTATTCATCGCGATCGGCGCGCTGATCGTGCTCTTCATCATCGTGATGCTTATCGCGAAAGCGATGATGAGGAAGCGCGACGACTACTAGCCCGCAGGCTGCAGTTTTCGTGGCGCGTGAACGCCATTGCCGCGACGATTGTCTCTTTGGTTGCCGCAAGACACCGTTTTTTATGAAAAACAGCAAAGCTCAAATCATCGCAATTACCCTGGGGCTGCTCATTGCGGCGGTCCCGTTCACCCCCGCCGTCGCGGGCGAGGCTGAAGCCACTGAGCACTCGCGAAAAGGCGTCGAACTCGCGAAGGACAAGCAGTACGACAAGGCTGCGGACGCGTTCTCGAAGGCAATCCAGGAGAACCCGAAGGGGGAGCGGCACTACAGCAACCGTGGGAAAGCGTACCGGGCGGGCGGCAAGCTAAAGGAGGCAGAGGACGACTTCACGAAAGTGATCGAGCTCGATCCGAAGGATTTCAACGCCTACAGCGAGCGCGGCAAGGTGCGCGTGGGGTTGAAGAAGTACGATGATGCGATCGGTGACCTGACGAAGGCGATCGACATCGAGGAGGG
>CADCTA010000074.1 GCA_902805675.1 uncultured Chthoniobacterales bacterium
CGGCGAGCTGAAGGCTGAACTGCTGCAGGTTCAGCAATGCTCCACCGCCGAATGCACGCGTGGCGGTCGCGAACGCGCCCGTCGGGTTCGCCGCCATGCCGAAGGATTCGCCGCCGGTGTTGATATCTCCTGAGCCGCCCAACGTAGAGCTTTCGATAAAAAACCCCGCAAACCCGGTTGTCGGTGCGCTGCTGTTTAATGCCCACGCACCGAACCCGCTGCCGCCATTGTCTCCAGTGGCCCAGCTATCGTTGTAGGCCGAATCTGCAGCGTTATCGCTCGCCAAATCGGCTCCGGAACTGGTGGCGATCGCCATCCCCACAACCCACAACGCAGTCGCGATATTTTTAATCATGGTAGGTCCGGCGCGTTTTTTGCAGTTTGCTCGCGGCAAGTCAAAGCAAAATCCTCGCCACGCAGCTTCGCATTCCGCTGCTCAAACCGCTGGCGTTATCCGACCCGGATTCTGATTGCCCTTTCCGCGCGAGTTTTGCGGCTGTAATCTCGGCCCTCTATGGAATCGCTTTACCTGATTGGCCTTGGCGTGGTCGCGCTGTTCGCGTTTATCTTCGTCCTAGTCGTATTCAGGTTCTTCAATCTTTGGCTCCGCGCTCGCCTCGCTAATGCTCCGGTCGGGCTGTTCAAGATGTTCGGGATGAGTCTGCGGAAGGTGCCGGTGGGGATGATCGTCGATAATCGGATCACGGCGGTGAAAGCCGGCCTGGAGATTCCCACTGATCCGCTCGAGGCGCACTACCTCGCGGGTGGCGATGTTGGTCACGTCATCCTGGCGTTGATCGCTGCCGACAAGGCGGGCATCTCGCTCGACTTCAACCGCGCGTGCGCGATCGATCTGGCGACAAAGGGAACCGGCAAGACGGTGCTCGAGGCCGTGCGCACGAGCATCAACCCGAAGGTGATCGATTGCCCGAATGCGACGATGGGCCGGCAGACGATCGACGGCGTGGCGCAGGATGGGATCGGCGTGAAGGTGAAGGCGCGCGTCACTGTGCGCTCGCACCTGGATCGCTTCGTCGGTGGCGCGACCGAGGAGACGATTATCGCCCGCGTGGGCGAAGGCATCGTCAGCTCGATCGGTTCGGCGCCTTCCTATAAAGAGGTGCTGGAGAATCCCGATCGCATTTCGAAAACGGTGCTCGCAAAGGGGCTCGATAGCGGGACGGCGTTTGAGATTCTGTCGATCGATATCGCGGACGTGGACATCGGCGACAACGTCGGCGCGAAGTTGCAGACCGAGCAGGCGGATGCCGACAAACGCGTTGCGCAGGCGAAGGCGGAGGTGCGTCGTGCGGCGGCCGTCGCGGTGGAGCAGGAGATGCGCGCGCGTACTCAGGAGATGCGCGCAAAAGTCGTCGAGGCCGAAGCGCAGGTGCCGAATGCCATGGCGGACGCGTTTCGCTCCGGCAACCTCGGCATCATGGACTACGTGCGGATGAAGAACGTGGAGGCTGATACATCGATGCGCTCCTCGATCGCGGGCGGCGAGCAGAAGCGCACCGACGCGAATCCCTGATCGCGACGTCTAAAGTCGAACGTTCGGCGCCGTGCAAGTTGAACCGAATCCAGTGGCACCAACGCGGTCATTCCGAGCGGAGCGAAGCGGAGTCGCGGAACCCCGTTGCAGATCGATCGGTTCGCGGCGGGATCTCTCCACTTCGGTCGAGACGACATTGATTTTGGGCACGTGATATAGCGGCATGGAACAACTCCTCTTCCTCGCTTTGTTGGCCGTCGTCGGGCTGGTGCGGTGGTTCTCGCAGATGGCGGAAGACCGGCGCAATCGCGAGGCAGAGAAGCGCACGGGCCCGCCGCCGCCTAACGCGACGGTGCCGCGGGCACCGGCAGAGACAGAGGAGGAGCGCATCCGGCGGTTCATGGAGGCGCTGGGGGTGCCAACGTCCAATGCGCCGATCCCGCGAGCCGAAGCGAAGCCAGCGGCACCGGCGGCGCCGAAACAATCGGCGCCGCCCACGAAACGCTCGACGATGCCCATCGATCCATTTCCGGTACCGCGTGGGAGGATGCCAACTCCGCCGGTCGTCGTGGCTCCGCCGCCGCTACCGCAGCAGCCGACGCCGCGAGCGCCAGCTCCGCCCGCACTTGAGCCACCGCGCCCTTCGATCGCCCCTACTGCGACTCCATTGCCAACCCGGGAGACGACCGTCTTCGCAGATGCGCCACCGCGACGCGCCCGCAATACTTCCGGCGCAGACTTCGAGGTGCGCGACCTGACCGATGCCGCCGAAGAAATCGCTGGGCCCGCGAGCTCGGCCTCCGGCCGCGGACCTGCTCGACCCGCATCAAGCCTCGCCTCGCGCCTCGCCACGGCTGAAGGTTTGCGCGAAGCGATCGTGCTGCGTGAAATCTTTGGGCCGCCGCGCAGTATGCAGCCGGTGGACCCTGCGCAACGCTAGCTGTGGCGCCGCACATTGCGCGGTCATCCTGAGCCGCGAAGACGGCGAAGGACCGCACGCCGCAGCGACGATTTCCTTCGCCGCGCAGGCTTGTCCAAAGCGCGACGGCTCCCGTTTCGGCAATGCAGGAAGCCGGAACTGTCCGCCGCTGCCCAGCGCCCGAATCGCATCATCCATTTTGCCGGCGTGAGGTCCCTCGCCGTCTGCGCGGCTCGGGATGACCGCGCGTTTTTGCTGCACGAGCTCTACAGAGAACGCACGGTGATCTGCACTTCAGCAGTTCTGCCGGACGCCTCGTCGGTGACGACGATCCGATGCTGACCGTCCGCGCCGACAGCAAACTGGCGCCCTGCCTCCGCCACACAGCGCAGCGACTCGCTCGTCCAGACGAGCTGGTCACCGCCAGCGGCGGCCAGCGGGATGCGGCCACTCGAGGGAACGTCGGGATCGAGCAGATACGTGCTGCCGCCGATGGGCGATGTAATGCGCAACTCTGCTGCGCGGCTTGCGACAGTCGTCTGGCGGCTCAGAGAATTCTCGGCGCTCGCCAGCCATTCAGCGTACTCGGCGCCGAGCTTTACCACGCCCGCCGCGTCATAGTCGTCAGGCGATTCGGCGGGCGGCAGCCGACCGCCCGCGAACTTCTCCCGCACGCCGCGCGCATCATCGTCGGCCAGCAGCTTGCCAGTCAGCGGGTGAATGTTTCGCTCCACAATCTCCGGCGGCGTCGCATACCAGGTCGTGCCGCGCGTCGCCTTTAGATGATCGAAGATGCCGTGCAGGATCGGCCCCGCTCCCGTCACGCCGGAGACTTCGTGCATCGGCTGGCCGTCGAAGTTCCCCACCCAAACGCCAACCGAGAACTCGGGCGTGAAACCGATTGTCCAGTTGTCCCGGAAATCAGTGCTCGTGCCGGTTTTGCATGCCACCGGGTAGTCGTAACGCAGCGCGGAGTTGATGCCGAAGGCCAGCGTGCGCGCGGAGTTGTCGCTCATGATGTTGGCAATTTGCCAGACAAGCTCCGGACGCGAGTAGCGCCGCGACCCGCCGTCATCTCGACCGAAGTGGAGAGATCCCGTCGCGTCACCGGTACGATGGCGCCGCGGGATTCCTCGACTCCGCTCGGAATGACCGGCCACGATGCCCCACGGCTTGTACTCGCCCAGGCGCGCGAGACTCGCGTACGCGTTCGTCAGTTCGAGCAGCCGCGCTTCGCAGTTCCCGAGCGTGAGTCCTAGCCCGTAGATCTCGGCTGATTTGTCGAGGGTCGTTAGGCCGACAGCGCGCAATCGCTCGTGCAGCGCCGCCGGTCCGCCGGCTTCGAGCAGCACTTTGACGGCGGGAATATTCAACGAGCTCGCCAGCGCGGTACGGTAGCTCACGGGTCCGTAGCAGCGCCGGTTGTAGTTCTCCGGACGATAGAACCCGTCGGCTGTCGGGAAGCTCGTCCGCACGTCGGCGATCATCGTGGCTGGCGTCGCGCCTCGCTCCAGCGCGAGCAGATACGTGAACGGCTTCAGGGTTGAACCCGCCGAGCGCTTCGCCCATGCGCCATTCACCTGCCCGGTGCCAGGCGCGAGGTAATTCTCCGAGCCGACCAGCGCGATCACGTCGCCGGTCGCATTTTCGATCACGACGGCGGCGGCGTTGCGGACGTTGTGCTCGCGGAGTTGGGCGAGGCGCTCGCCGAGGATGCGCTCGACCTGCTCGTTGAGTGGAAGGTCGAGCGTCGTGCGCAACTCCGGACGCGCTAGGTCGAGCGATTGCTGCAGGACAAGATCGGTGAAGTGCGGTGCACGAAAGAGCCGGCGCGGAGGGCGCAGGCGCAATGGCTCGTGCATGGCGGTCGCGAACCGCTCCTCAGTCAGGAACCCGTTCTCGTGCATGCGGCGCAACACGACCTGCTGCCGCTTCTCCGCCGCACCGCGCGCGGCGTGCGGGTTGAGCTTGCGCGGATTGCGCGGAAGCCCGGCGAGGAAGGCAGCTTCCGCTTCGCTGAGATCGGCGACTGGCTTGCCGAAGTAGTAATCAGCCGCCGCCGCGACGCCAATGTTCAGATTGCCGAAGTCGACTCGATTCAGATACGCAGCGAGGATCTGGTCCTTCGACCACACCTGCTCGAGGCGCAGCGCCTTCACGGCCTCGATCAACTTCGTAGCAAGGGTGCGAGGCCGACGTTCCGCGATTTTGATGAGCTGCTGCGTAATCGTCGAAGCGCCGGATGTGACGTGGCCTTGCGTTACGGCGTTGGCGACGGCGCGGGTCGTAGCGAACAGATCGACGCCAGCGTGCTGATAGAAGCGCTTGTCTTCCGCGGCGAGAACGGCGTGGACGAAGTGCTTCGGCACCTCCGCGAGCGTGACCTCGCGACTGAAGCGTTCATCGACGCGCGCATTGCGGAGCGGCGTGCCGTGGCGATCGCTGAGGGCGATGCTTTGCACCGGCGGCTGCAGCAGCGCCGGCGGAACCGGCACAAACCGCAATGCGAACGGCAAGCTCACGATGAGCAGCAACAGAACGAGGTAGGGCCGCCGCGCTGCGGCGTCCGAGACGCGTCGCCACCTCTGTGAACGTTTGGATGCCCGCCACTTTGCGACGGGCCTCGGACGGCGCAGCGCGCCGTCCCTACCCTTCTCGCGTGGCGCGTTCACTTACTCGAGCGGCTGCGCAGAGACCTTCAGCGTCTCCGTCGTGCCGAAGCGTTCCGGATGATACATCTCCTCGATCTTGGCCGAGGGCGCAGTCGCCTGCCCCGCGCAGACCACGCGCGCGAGATAACGCAGGGTGTAACGCCCGGGGTAAAGCACGTCGGCGAAGAAGATCGCCCGATCTTCGCGCAGCTCGTGGTAGTCGCTCACCCACTCGGTCCCGAGCGTCTCGCCCGCCGCCACCTCCTGCGACTTGAACGCGGGATTGATCGGCGCCAGGACGCCCGGCAATCGATCTTCCAGCGCAATGTAAGTGGCGCGGCGTCGTACATCGACATCGAGCGTCACGAGCACGCGATCGCCGACGCGCAGATTCTCGGCAGCGCCGAGCTTCCCGTCATCGGCGATCTTCGCGTAGCGGCGGGTCAATCCATAGCCCCCATCCTGTCGCGGATGCTCGACCAGTTGCGAACGCGCGGCGACCGTGACTTCCGAGAACACCTGGCCGCCTTGTTTCTTCAGGGTGACCGGTTCGCGCATGCTCTCCGGCTTGAACGGGAACACCGCAGTCGCGAGCGGCTTCCCCTGCCCTAATCGGAAGGGCGTGTTCGCCGCTCCCCACGCGATCGCGCCAGACACATCCTTCGGGCCGCTCTCGACCGCGCGCAGGTACGACGCCAGCGAAAGGAGCGACCACGCATTGCCTTGCGTCGTGCCCCAATGTCCGTTGCTCCGCCGCGCGAAGAGCTCCGTCGCGAGCTGATCCACGCGCGGCCCGCGCGCCTGATGCTGCGTCCACGCGAGCAAGTGCAAAGCATTCTCGCGCGCGACCGAGCCAAACCATTGCTCGACGTAGTTTTCCGCCACCGCCGGCCCGCGCAGCAACTCATCGATCATCTGCTTCGGTCCCTTGCTCTGGATGATGGCCAGCGCGAGCAACGCGCGGTCTTCCGCGCTCATCCTGGCGCGCTTTTGATAAAGCACATCGTGGTAAGCCGCCTCGGGCGAACCGGCGATCGCCAGCGCGTAGACGGCCATGCAGCGATCGTTCAAGCCGTAGCCGGTGATGTCTTTCGCGGTGCCGCGGAGCTGATCGCTGAGATACTTCAGGAGTCGCTTGTACTCGGAATCAGGCACCGCGAATCCCTGTTGCTGCGCGAGCGTCAGCGCGATGGCCGCATACGCGCTGCCCCACAACATCGGCTCGCGCCCGCGCCGCCAGTAGCTGAGCCCGCCGCCGCTCGTCTGCATGGAGATCAGCAGGCGCACGCCATCGTTGACTGCCTTCTCGATCTCTTCGTCCGGCTTTGCGATCTCCGGCAGAGTTTGTTGTAGATCGCGCACGCTCAGCCACGGCAACAGACTCGAGGTGGTTTGCTCGACGCAGCCGTAGGGATATTCGAGCAGGTGCCGGAGCGATTCGCGCAGTTCGACGGCGCGCGTGTTCGTCAGGCTAACCGTCAGCTCGCCGGTGCCTTCGATGATCTGTGGATCAGCGATGCGCACCAGCTCCGCCGTGTCACCTTCCACACGCCCGGTCGTCACCTGCCGGATCGGCGGCGCGGGATGCCGCACCTTGATCTGCGCTTCGACTTCATCCCACAGCTCGGCCGAGCCATCCGTCGCCACGAACTTCACTGCCCAACGCCACTTCCCGGTGCCGGTTTTGACCACGTCGACTGGGAAGTCGATGGCGAGCGATGCGCGCGCCGCGAGTGTCGTCTGTCGCGCCCACTCCGGTGCGTGCGCGGTGTCATCGAGCTTGAGCCATATTTCCGCTCGTCCGCCGAAGTCGGTCGTGTTGTGCACGACGGCGCGCATGGTGAGTTTATCGCCGACGTTCGCGAAGGCCGGCAGCGCCGACTCGATCATGATCGGCTTGTTGATCTCGAAGGCCGATTCGCCGGCGCCGAACTGGCTCTGTCTGGTCACCGCGACCGCGATGATGCGATAGCGCGTGAGACTGTCGGGCGCGATGAATTCCGCGCTCACCTTGCCCTCCGCATTCGTACGTAGCGTGGCGCTCCAGAACGGACAGGCGACGAAGTTTTTGCGCAATCCGTTCAGCAACGCCGGCCCGCCTTTGCCGTCGCCGATCAGGTAACCCTTGTTCGCGAAATCGGACTCCGCCGCGTCTTCCTTCAGCAGCGTCGGCAACGTGAGCGCGGTGGAGACACCCAGCCCGCGCGGCCGATTGAAGTAGGCGAGCGGGTCGGGCGTTTGATAGCCGGTCAGGCTCAGCACGCCTTCATCCACCGCATACAAGGTGACCTCAGCATCAGCCGCCGCTTTACCCGCGTGATCGCGCACCTCCGCTTCCACCCGCACGTTCTCGCCGGGCCGCGTCGCGCGCTGGCCAGGTCTCACTTCGACGGTGAGTTTTTCTTTCGGGCGCGCCACTTTCAGCTCCGCGTAGCCGATCCGATACTCCGGCGCTTTCACCCTGCGCGGGCTGTCGTTAGACCCGCGCAGCAACATCACGGAGACGAAGACATTCGGCCCGTCCGTCTCTTCGATCGGCACCTGCACCGACGGTGCGTTTCCAGTCAGCGGCACGATGAACGACCGCAGCACGCGATCGCGCTCGACGCTGACAAGCGCATCGCCCGCGATCGGCGTCTTCACGAGAATCGTGGCCGTCTGGCCGGGCTCGTAGCTGTCCTTGTCCGCCACGAGATCGATGATGTAGGGGTTGCGGTAGTTCCAGTCGGTATCGACCTCCCCGGAAACGTCGAAGACGGTGGAGGTCAGCACGGCGTTGCCGCGGCCATCACTGCCTACGATCTCCAGCAAATACTCGCCGGGCTTGCCGGCGAGAGCGTCATCGAGCTTCGTGATCGCGGGCTTGCGATCTTCGCCCAGTCCCGCTGCCGTCGTCACTGTGCGTTCCCACACGAGCTCGGGGATGGGCTTGCTTTCGAAATCCGAGGTCTCGCCGGCGGTGGCCACGCGGTTGGTCTGCCAGTTAATCCGCGTGAGCCGCACGGTCGCGCGCACTGGGGCGTCGAGCGGCTTACCGTCCGTTTGCACCGCAATCACTTCGATCGGTAACGGCTTGCCTTCCGGCAGGACCGAATCAAAACGCCGCACCCCGAAGTAGAACTCCGAGCTGTGCTGCACAAAGGCGCGCGACTCGGAGACGGTCTGCTGATTGATGTCCGTGACTTCGCACAACAACTTGGCCGCGCGCGGCTGCGGTGCCTTCGGATTCACCGGCAGCGGTGTGGCGACGCGCGCGACGCCGTTCGCATTGACGGCCACGTCGCCCTGCGCGTCGAAGCGCGAAAGGCGGTCGAGGGCACGATTGAGCCGGTAGTCGTAGATGTTGTTGTTAAAGGCGAAGGCGGCGAGACCCTCGGGCTTGAACGGCTCGTCGCGTGCCACCACCGACCAGGTGAGCTTCGCTTTTGAGAGCGGCTTACCCATCAGGTATTTCGACGTCACCGGCAGATCGAGCTGCGCGTTGCCAAAGGTCTGTGGCGTCGCGGGGATCAGCACCTCAAACGCGTTCGGCTTGTATTCCTGCACCTGGAAGGAGGCGACGCCGCCGAGCCGATCGCCCTCTGCGCCTTTCACCTCGATGTTGAACCTGCCGAGCGCGCCGTCCGGCACCTCGACCCTTTCTTCAAACGAACCGAACTCGGAAAGCGCGACCCTCGTGTTCGAAATCTCGCGCTCCTTTGAATCGGTGACTTTCACGGTCAGCTCCTTGCCCGCAGGGATGCGCGGCCGGTCGGCACCTGAATCCTGCGCGTAGCCTTTCACGTGCACGGTCTCGCCGGGCTTGTAGACGCCGCGTTCAGTGAAGAGGAAGACCGAGCGGACGGTGCTGGGATCCTCGTTCTCGGCGCTCTCTGTTGTGACGCCGAGCTGGTAGAGCGGGATGTTGCCCTCGCCGCTCTGGATGGCGATGAGGTGGGCATCATCTCCGAGCTCCGCGAGCACCCAGCGCGATTTCTCTTTTTCGGGCAGTTGCGCGTCGCCGTTGGTGTCGGTGATGGCTTCCGCGAGCTGATTTGTTTCTTCGCCGATCAAGCGGAGTCGCGCGCCGGGAATCGACTTGCCGCTCGCCAGCGAAAACAGGTGGAGCCGCGTGCCTTTCGGGTCGCGCTTCCACACCGCGCCCAGATCGGTGACCTGCACGAGGGTCTGTGTGCCGACGCGTTTTGGTGGCAGAACGGGATCGATCGACTCGGCTGTGACGAGCACGGCGCCGCCGCGATTCGGTCCTACGATTTCATCCCAGTTGAGCGCGACCGCCTCGTCTTTGTCGACTGCCGCCGGATTGGTGATCTCCTTCTCCCAGATCACCTGGCCGGGCAACGCATCCAGCCCGACCTTTGAGTAAAACTCGTCGCCGGGTGCGTCCTCCGGCTCGTTTCGGTAGGCATCGTATGCCTTGGTCGCGGCGATGATTTCGTCGCCTTTGACCAGCTTCGCAGAGACGCGCAGACGCGGCACGTTCATCGCGATCAGCCGCAGCTGACGGGTGCCTGCGCTCTGCTGGTGCGTGGCGAAATCCTGGAAGTAGAGACGCGGCGCGACTTTCTCGAACGCCAGCTCTTTCGTGAATGGCGCGGCGGTGGCGACTGGATCGCGCGCCGGAAGTCCGGGTGCCACGTTCACGCGGTAGCGGGTGGCGAGGGCGAAATCGCCTCGCAGCGTGACCAGGTTTCCTTCGATCGCCGCCTTCAGCTGCGCGACGGGCGGTTCGACCTTGATCCACTGCGAGAAATTGTCGGCCGTCAGTTCCTCACCGACATCCTTGGTGAAGCCGAGCAGCAGGCGCCTGCCTTCGACGCGGTTCGATTCGGCATTCGCATCCTTGACCGCGAACGGCTGCACGAGACCGATTGGAACGTCCTTCGCGGTCGGCAGCTTTGCGTTCCAGTCGGTGGCGGGAAGCCCCGCATCGAAGACGAGTCGCCAATCCTTCCCCGGCGGCAGCGGTTTGGCCGGCACGACATAAAGGATGTTCTGGCGACGCACCGCCGGCTTGCCCGGCTGAGGCTCGCCCGCACTCTCCGCGCCTTCCTCTTCCTCGGATGGCGCCGGCCCCTCCGGCGGCGGCTCGCCCCAGATGCCTAACGACTTGTCGTCGCTGCCGTAACTTGCGAAGCCGCGATCACGCTGCATCGGATCCTCGACTTGCTCGACGCGCGCCTCAACGCGCATGCCCGCACCGTTCACGTACCGCACAAACTTCGCCGCGGCCGCAGCCGTGACGTTCGCGTTGAACAACACGGTGTAGCGCGGGACTGCAGTGGCATTGTCCGTGTCGACATACGTCGTGGCCACAGTGCCTTTGACGCGCATCGGCGGCGTCTCCGCGGTCTCGCGGAGCTGCGCGGCGATGGCCTTGCCGCTGGCGTCTTTCAGCCCTGGACGCAGTGAAATCTTGAACTTCGTGCCCAGCGGCAGAATGCCAGCGGGCGCAAAGGAACCGCTCCGCGTGCTCAGCCAGACGAAGCGTCCTTCGACCGGCGGATCCAGGACGAGCGGCGACGAATCCGCAGGCTTGCCGATCTGATCCGGCGGCACCATCTCGGCGGCAAAGCGCAGCTCGAAGGTGCTCTTCGGCTCAAGAATGCGCGACGGCAGAAGCAGCTGCACGGCGGGTCCGGCAGCGAGAGAGATGTTGGCAAACAGCAGACAGAGCGCGAAAGAGGCCCGGCGAAACATGATCGATTTGATCGGCGGATTACGACTGGTAAGCGCCTCGCTTTCAATCAATTTTCGCGAAATGCTGCGAGCTTCCGAACGCCCGAGGATTAGCGGGCGCGCCGCGTTAGTGCACACCGGTGACAGCGTTCCAATCGGCCGCCGCGGTAATCGCCCGCCGCCGGGGGCAGGCGCGCAGTTTCAGCTTGCGCGCTCGCTACGTTGCGAGACGATTAGCGGACTGCCGCCGGCGTGGCGGAATTGGCAGACGCGCTAGACTCAAAATCTGGTACTCGCAAGAGTGTGTGGGTTCGAGCCCCTCCGCCGGTAAGTTGCCTGTCCCCTGCGAAAGCTACGGCCCGGCCGGCGGACCCTGGCCGCCCTGATCCTGGATTGCGCGCAGGTTATCGGCGGCGTCGCCGCGCGTCCGCTTTGTATTCACCGCCTGGGCCTCGTCTTCAGGGATCCACTTGCCTCCCATGTTGCTTCCGATCTCGCCCCGCACCCAGACATGACGTTTGCCGTTGATGATCCGCACGTTCTTATCGCTCTTCGCCGTCGCCTGCTGCTGCGCGGCCGTCATCGGTGTGCCGGTGACCTTCCCGGTCAGTTTTGAGGCCGGATCGACCTCGACGTCGAAGGCGAGGCCATCCTTGGCGCCAACCTGTTTAGCGGTCTTCGCTCCGCCTAATGCCACTTGAAATCCCTGCGGCTGCTTGGACCGCAACTCAATCACGTATTTGCCGGGCTGCAGCGCGGTAGTGGCGAACTTCCCGCCAGCGTCGGTTTTGCCCTGAAAGACGACTTTGCCGCTTCGCTTCTCTTTCGCCGTGACATCGACACCCGACATGTTCGCAGCGGACGCGCTGGTCACGACGCACGCAGATAGAATCAACAGTGTGTTACGGAGGGGATTTTTCATCGGGCCAAAGATTAGCAATGGCTTCCGACGATGTTCCAGCAAATTCGACAGCCGCTTTAAAAATATTACTCCTCGCTCCCCCAGCTGCATCAACTTCCCCCGGACGCGAGATGGCGCCGTGCCGCTTACCTCGCAGCGGTTCCGGTATTCGCAGCCGGGCGGAGGCTGAAAGTCGCTTTGTAGCGCGGCTGGCCATCGCGCTCCAGCGCGTAGGTGATTCGTTCCCTCGCCGCATCCATTTCGATGGTCCACACGTTGGTGGCGGCCTCAGGAATCAGCTTCGCCGTCTCCCCGTCGGCGGGAAAGCGTTGCCGCAGAGCGTCGCCCTCGACAGCCCAACCGCCATACATCGTCACCTTGTCCGGCGTGCCGTCGGGGTGCCGGTGATCATGCTTTAGCAGCAATCGATCGCCGCTCAACGTGAGGATCCAGGTGCGCGATTTGTCTTCGCCGGCGTGCAGCGGGATACGGATCTCGCGGTCATCGCAACTCTCGAACGTGATCGTCAGCTTTTTGCCGGCGAGCGGGTGATTCGGGTCATCCGGAAATTCCGTCGCGCCTTCAAATCGGTGCCCGCAAAGCGTCTTCAAGTTCTTGAAGAACAATGCAGCGGCATCAGGAAGGTCGCTTGGAGCGCCGGCACGCGCTCGAGGCGCACCGGTCCAGGCGACCGCGACGAGCACGACGATCGTGAGGGTATTCGCAATGTGCCGCTGCACCGCTGTCATCCTGAGTTTCGCCTTCACCTTCTCCATTCGCTTCGGCATTTGCAGTTTCATAGCCTCATAGCCCAAAGTATCTTCGCGCCTTCAGAAGTTCCGCTAGCGAGCCCATCAGCCCGCCGCGCTCTTCGATTTCACCCAGCGATCCACCAACTCCTCCAGCACGTCGAGCGGCACCGGCCCACTGGTCAGCACGACATCGTGGAACTGCCGGATGTCGAACTTCCCGCCGAGCTGCTTCTTCGCCTTCTCGCGCAGCTCCAGGATCTTGAGCATGCCGATCTTGTAGGCGGTCGCCTGGCTCGGCGAGACGATGTAGCGGTTGATCGCCTCCACACAATCTTCCTCGGAGTTCGGCGTGTTCTTGATCAGATAATCGATCGCCTGCTGGCGCGTCCAACGCTTGTGATGCAGGCCCGTATCGACGACGAGGCGGCCAGCACGCCAGAGCTCGAGCGCGAGCCGGCCGAAGTCCGAATACGGATCGGAGTAGAGGCCCATTTCCTTCGGGATCAGCTCGGTGTAGAGGCCCCACCCTTCCGAGTAGGCGGTGAAACGTGTGCCCATTCTGCGGAACTTCGGCACGCCGCTCAGCTCCTGCGCGATCGCGATCTGCATGTGATGGCCGGGGATGCCTTCGTGGTACGCGAGCCCTTCAAGTTCATAAGTGGGCGTCGACTTCATCTCGGCCAGGTTTACATAGAACATGCCCGGCCGTGAGCCATCCGGTGCCGGCTGTTGGTAGAAGGCTTTCCCCGCGGACTTCTCGCGAAACTTCTCCACCGCCTTCACCACCACGTCCGCCTTCGGCTTGGTGTAGAACAGCTCGTCGAGACGGCCGCGCATGGTGTCGATGATGGTCGTGGCGCGCTTCAGATATTCTGCGCGCCCTTCATCGGTATCCGGCAGGTAGAACTGCGGGTCCGTGCGCATGAACTTGAACATCGCCTGCAGATCGCCTTTGAACTTCACGCGCTTCATGATCTCGCGCATTTCGCCGTGGATGCGCGCGACCTCCTTCAACCCGGTGTCGTGGATCTCGTCTGCGGAAAGGTTCGTCGTGGTGGTGCGACGCAGCGCCATCTCGTAGAAATTGCGGCCATCGGGGAATTGCCACGCGCCGCCTTCGATCGGTGCGCTCTTCTCCTGCGCTTCGAGATAGGCGATCAGCTTCTCGTAAGCGGGGCGGAATGATGTAGTCAGTGCGTTATTCGCGTCGGCCATCAGGCGATCGCGCGTCGCTTGATCAACGTCCTTCAGCCCAGTCATCTTCTTCGTGAAGTCCGCGAGCAACGCGCTGTCGGTCTCCGCCTGATCAAACGGGCGGCCTTGAATGACTTTGCGGCATGCATCGAGCACCAGCGGAAACACAAACTTCGGCGGGATGATCCCCTTCTCGGCGCGCGTCTGCATGTTCGCGATCACCTGCGCCGCCTGCTCGTCCACGCCATTCAGCCGCGCGATGTAAGCCTCCGCGTCCGATACGCTGTCGACGCGATGGATGTTCATCAGGAACGTCGGCGTCGATGAATGCCAGCCATACATCTGGTTCACCGGATAGTTGTGCATCCGGAAGCGGAACGCCTCGCCATTCTGCTGCACGTCGTGCTCGAACAAACGCCAGCTCAACTGCGTCTGCGGATCGCACTTGTTGAAGTCAAAACTGCGCTTCAGCTCGGCCAGGTTCTGCAGCGCGATTGAGAGATCCTCGGCGTTCGACGCATCGGAAAGATCCTCCCACTTATCGTAGCCGATCTTGAGCCCGAGCTGCGATGCGAACTGCGGATGCCGGGCGATGTTCTCGTCGAATTTCCGATCGAAGAACTCATTCACGCGCTTCGACTCGGCGGCTGTTTCATCGGCCGTGTAAGTCCTGGCATCCACGCTGCGAGCAGGCATCGCGGTGCCGAGTGAGATAGAGGCGATAGCAGAGAGGAGGTAGATCGTTTTCATACGTAGGAGGGAACGCGGCGGCGCGAACTGCCGATCCGCTCGAGAATGTGGCCCAGAAGCAGCGCGAGCGACACGAACAACATCTGGAACATCGGGAGGGTGAAGCGCACCAACGCTTCCGTGAGAAAGCAGTTCAGCAGCAGCAGCGTGAGGCCCGTCAGCAACAACGCGCAGGCATACGAGATCACCGCAGCGGCGTCCGTGCGCCGGAAACGCGCCAGCAGGAGGACGACGCCAAGGCAGGCGCCCCAGACCAGTAGCCAGGCGTTGTAGCTCAGGCCGCTCCACCAACGCAGGTAGGCGTATCGCGTGGCCAGCGCGATCACTGTATCCGCATTCGAGTTCCGATAAGTGCTGAGCACCAAAGGGTCCGGCA
The DNA here is from genome assembly GCA_902805675.1 of uncultured Chthoniobacterales bacterium. Classification (GTDB taxonomy): domain Bacteria; phylum Verrucomicrobiota; class Verrucomicrobiia; order Chthoniobacterales; family UBA10450; genus JACCTI01. Next base: position 14,718 of record CADCTA010000074.1, read on the forward strand.
TCTTTTTTCTGCTGTCGAATTGGTATGCGGTCGAGCGGAATAGAAAGTCGTTCAGGTCCGGCAGCGTGGTTCGCCTCAGCTCCGCGAAGTCATTCAGCGCGAGTCGACCGAAAACATCCGGGTTGCTCACCAGGAATGCCTTTGCCATCTCGTTCAGCGCGCGGTCCATCTTTATGGCGGCACTCGATGTGCCGGGCGGGAAAAGCACCGGACGCGCGGCATTCATGAAGCCGATATTGTCGAGCGGAGCACCGCTTGCATTCCGCAGAGTTTCACCCAACAAGGCGATCAGGCGTTTGGCGTCCGGCGTGGACGCCCGCGCGCCTGCGTCACCCAGGAGCCGGTCGCGTTCGTCCGGTGGGAGATCCTGCAGCACCTTCAGGCGCCACGTGAAGGTGAAGCCCGTTTTGGAGCGGTACGAAATATCCGCCGCGGCACAGAGCAATCGGATGCAAATGATCGACGCGATCAGGCACGCCACGCCTATGCCTGCTGCGATGATGCCGCGGCGCAGGGCCCGCCTTTCGCGGAGCGCAGGCTGCGGCCTCGCGCGATCTGATTTATCGGAAAAGCGGCGGATCATCCGCTGGAGCGCCAGCAACAGGAACGCAGCCGGCAAAAGCGCTGCGAATACCGCGTTCACCTGTCGCGTCAGCATCAGAAGCGTGAGCACGATGCCGAGCAAGAGCCAATCGCGGACGGAGATCTTGCGCGTGCGACGAACGAGACGAAGCCCAAGCGTGGCCAGCACAATCAGGCCGATCGTGCTCAGCGATTCCGAGGTAACGCAGTGCGCAAAGGTGTAGACAACCGCATTCGCAGCCAGGCTGACGGAAATCGCGCAACGCACCCACGCCACCGCCGAGATGCTGGTGACGAGGAACATTTGCGCAGCCAGCAATGCGGCATGCTGGGTCAGGAGGAGCGCGTAAACGCCGGAGTCGCTCAGCGACGGACGGACCAGGAAGTCGCCCGGCGGGCGGACAGGCGCGCCGCTGATTCCATCGAAGAGGTGCCCCGCATAAAGCGGAGCGCGCGACGCGAAAGAATAGAGCGGACCATGCAGCAGGATGGTCGCTGCGCCCGGGCGACCAGTCGTCTGCGAGTGCCCATCAGAGTCGCGCCAGAGCGGCGGAACCGTTTTTAGCAGCCACAAAGACGGCCACGCGAGGCACACCGCAGTAAGTGCCAGGCCGACCAAACGGTGCGGCCGTTTGCTCCGCCAGAGCGCGAGAAGCTGCAGATTCAACAGAGCCCCGGATGCGCAGCTAGTGCCGGCCAATCTGAGAAAAGGCTGGCATCAATCGGCGACTGCTTTCTCCGCGCCTAGCCCGGTGTTCGCCCGCACGCTGAGTTCGGCGAACTTCGCCTCGGCGTCCGGTTCGCTGCGGCCGATCAGTGCGCCGAGAAACGCACCGAGAAACCCGAGCGGGATGCTAACGATGCCCGGATTCTTCAGCGGGAAGAGCGGCTCTTTCATGAAGTCCGGGCTGATCAGGATGAGGACGATGCTCGAAAGCAACCCAACGCCGAGACCACACACCGCGCCCGTGGTGTTGAACCGCTTCCAGAAGAGCGAAAAGATGATGACCGGCAGGTTTGCGCTCGCCGCGACCGCAAAGGCGAGACCGACCAGGAACGCCACGTTTACACTCGGGCCGAGGACGATGGCGATGATGATCGCCAGCGCGCCCACGACGAACGCCGTGATCCGCGCCACGCGCACCTCTTCACCCGGCCGCTGCTCCTTGCCGTGGTGGATCACGTTGGTAAAGAAATCATGCGCGAAGCTCGTGCTCGCGCTGATCGTGAGGCCGGCGACGACTGCAAGGATGGTCGCGAACGCCACCGCGCTGATGAACGCGAAGAAGACCTCGCCACCAAGCAGTCGCGCGAGCTCGGGCGCGGCCATGTTCGTGCCGCCGTGCAGCTTCAGGTAGTCGGGCCCAAGCAGGCTCGCCGCCCCGAAGCCGAAGAACGTCGTCATGATGTAGAAGAGGCCGATCAGGATCATGGCCCAGACCACGCTCGCCCGAGCGGTCTTCGCGTCGGGCACCGTGTAGAAGCGAATAAGGATGTGCGGCAGTCCGGCGGTGCCGAAGACGAGCGCCAGGCCTAACGAGATCTGATCGAGCGGGTTCTTGAAGAGCAACCCTGGCGTCAGGAAGTTCTGCGTCACGGGTGCGCCATTCGCACCGGTAAAGGTGACCGCGCTGATTGAGCGAAAGAAATCAGTGAAGCTGAAATCAAACTTCGCCATCACCAGGATGCTGAGGAAAAAGCTCCCGCTCATCAGCAGCACCGCCTTGATGATCTGCACCCACGTCGTGGCCAGCATTCCGCCGAAAACCACGTAGACCACCATCAACACTCCCACGCCGATTACCGCCATCTCGTAGCTCACGCCGGGCAGCAGCTGCCTGACGAGCGTTCCCGCGCCGACCATCTGCGCGATCATGTAGAAGATGGAAACCGTCAGCGTGGAGAGCGAAGCCATCGCGCGGACCGGCCGCGGTTTCAGCCGATATGCGAGCACATCGGCCATCGTGTACTTGCCGGCATTGCGCAGCGGCTCGGCGACGATGATCAGCACCGTCAGGTACGCGACGAGGAACCCGACCGAATACATGAAGCCGTCGTAGCCGTTAAAGGCGATCATGCCGGCGATGCCGAGGAAGCTCGCCGCGCTCATGTAATCGCCGGCCACCGCGAGCCCGTTCTGCCAACCGGTAATGCGCCGTCCGGCGGCGAAGTAGGCGCTCGAGCCCGTCGACTTCTTCGCGCTGAAATAGGTGATGACGAGCGTTGCCGCGACGAAGCCAAGGAACATGAGCAGCGCGACATTGCTCTGCTGTGCAGGCGCCTGCGCGATTAGCGACATCGAGAAGCTCATCCGTCGCTACTTCCTGAAACTGGCGAGCACCGCGGCCGCTTTGCGATCCCAACCCGCCGCCACGACGACGTAAAAACCCGCAAGAATCCAGGCCATGAAAAACTGCGAGAGCGCGAAGAGATAGGCCCAGTTCATTTCACCCCAGACTTTCCGCTGCATCATCTCGGTGTGGTAGCCAACCAGGTACGGCAGCGCGAAGTAGTAGATGACGAAGAAGATCGTCGCCGGGATGATGAAGCGTCTCTTTGCCTTCAAGAGCGCCTGGAAGGCAGGCGCGGCGTAGATCGCGTTCCAGTCAGCCACCTTGCGTTCTTCGTCGGCGGTGCGCTCATGCGGCGGCTTCGCGGCGGAGCGGCCGAGCGGCGCGACGTCTGTCTGGGCGCCGACGATGGGCGTCGGATCCCGTGGAGTGTTCCCATCGCCAGCCGCCATCGCGCCACCTTTATAGAGGCGCTACCGGACAGCAAGGAAAACTCGGTCGCGCTCGTCATTCCGAGCGCAGCGGAGCGGAGTCGAGGAATCCCGCGGCCCTACCGATTGGTCCGCCACGGGATCCCTCGACTTCGCTCGGGATGACGCTGCGGACCAGCGCGAGGAAAGAGTCCGCCGGGCAGCTGGTGAGGCTGGTTAAGACGCCCGTCGGACTCCCCCGCCGAAAAAGGATCCGCGCTTACGGAGCTGGAATCAGCTCCCGCAGCTTGAAGATGACCGGCATCATCAGCCGGTCGCGGTTCATGAAGATGATCGCCGTGTAGTTGTTCTCCGGGAACATGTCGAAGTTTGCCGCAATGCCGGGCCCGCCGCCGTTGTGTCCGACGATCTGTTTGCCCGTCGAATCCGAGGTGCCGAACCCATACGCATACTTCCCGATCGGCTCCCCGCTATCCACCTTCCCGGTCGTGACGAGCTTGGTGTGCTGCGCATCAAGCAGCACGTTCTCGCGTAAGGCAGCGTGGAACTTCAGCATGTCTCCTGCGTTGGAAAATCCGCCCCCAGCCGGCCCGCCGCGCACTTCGCGCATGCCGTTGTTGTCGATTTCCTTCTCGCCGCCGTCGCGCGGCTTTGTGTAGCCGACCGCGAGTTTCGGCGCCCATTGTTTCCCATCGTAGTAGCCGGTCTCCGACATGCCGGCGCGGTCGTAGATGTTGCGCTGCACGTAGTCGTAATAGTTCTCGCCGCTGACCTTCTCGATGATCGCGCCGAGCAGCATGAATCCTGTGTTGCTGTAGTAGAATTTCTCGCCTGGCGTAAATGACGGCCCCTGCTTCACGATGAGCGGCAAGTGATCGCGCACGTTCAGCAGCGTCTCGCGCTTCTGGTTAAACTCGTCGCCCCAATAGGACGCGAGGCCTGACGTGTGCGTGAGCAGGTGATGGATCGTCACCTTCTCCGCGACTTCCTTGTTCGGGTAATCGGTGAGGTGTTTGCCGACTGTGTCCTCGAAGCTGAGCCGCCCTTCCTGCGCGAGCTGCGCGATGGCCACGGCGGTGAACATCTTGTTCATCGAGCCGAGATTGAACCTCGTCTCCAGCGTGATCGGCTCCTTCGTGGTGCGATTTGCGATGCCGGCCGCTTTGCTCGCGATGATGTTGCCGTTCTTCGCTACGACGACAACGCCCGAGATCTTCTGCTGTGCGGCTAACGAGTCGAGATAGCTCTGCACGGCCGCGGCCGTTTCCGAGATCTCGCCCTCGTCGACGGCGCGTGCCTGAGTCGCAAGAGCGACTACAGCGAATACCACAGCACAAACGGTCAGCGCCCGAGAAGAACGTCCAACGTTCAACGTCCAACGCTCAACGTTCAAAGAATCAGACGACAACGAAGCCACGCGTTCTGAATTGAGATGTTGGATGTTGAACGTTGGACGTTTCTTAGATCACGACCGTGTTGATGCCAAGGCGGCCGTGCGGGAACACCTGGCGATCGGGCTGCGACACTTCCTGCATCGTCTCCCGATCGTTGTCGTTATCGTCATCGTTGTTCGTGTTCGTGTTCTCGCGCTCCAACTCCTGCCGCTGCGTCGGACTCACCGCGGGGATATCCTGCTGCTCCAGCTTCTCGTAGCGCTGCCGCACATCGGCCGGCACCTTATCGAGCTCCTCTTTCGATCCCACCGGTCCGCTAAACACCAGCCGCCCCTGCGGATCTTTCGCCGTCAGCACCTTCTTGCCGTCGACGTTCTGGATGTTCAGCTCGCCCTTCTCGTCGTGGTAAACGATGTGCGCCTTGCGCATATCGATGAGCGTGCGCTTGACCGAGCCATCCTCGCCACGACTCACGCGCATCTCGCGGGCGCGCTCCCTCGCCTCACGCGCCACTTCGCGCTGGCGCTCACGCGCTTCACGACTTGCCTCGCGGGCCTGCTGGCTCGCCTCGCGCGCCTGGCGGCTCGCCTCGCGCTGGGCGTCGCGAATCTCGTCGCGCGCGGCTTTGATCGCGTCCGTATCGACGGCGCCGATCTTCAGGTTTCCCAGGTCGTCCTGCAGTTTCTTCATCTCCCGGCCAAACTGCTCGTGGTCGAACATGCCGCCGCGGCCGTGCGGACCGCCCCAATCCTGCCGGCGCGCGGGAACGTCACGCCTGCCGAGGCGGGCGGTCAGCGTCGTCGCCGCGCCTTTGCGCCGCACAGCTAATGTGACGCTTGTCCCTTCCGGAAAGCTGCGGATGAGTTTGGAGAGTTGGTCGGGCTCCATCAGGATCTGCTCGTTCAGCTTCTCCAGGATGTCGTTCTGCTGCAGGCCGGCCTGCGCGGCTGGCCCGTCCGGCACGACATAGTCGACCACCAGGCCGAAGCCTTTCGCGAGTCCGAGCTGCTCGGCGACTACGGTTGGCACTTCGGACGTTTCGACCCCGAGGTATGTCACCGGAACTTTCGGCGCCTTATCGTGATGCGGCGGCGGTGGAACGCCTGGCGCGGCTGGAACTGCGGGTGTGGCCGGCGTTGCGGGCGTCGCCGGAGTAGCCGGTGTGGCTGGTGTGGTTTGCGCGAAGCCGGCGACGGGTAGAAACGCGGCGGCTGCGATAGCTGCAATGGTTTGTGTCTTCATGTTGGTTGCTTGGTTAGTTGAGTTTAAAAAATTACTGGCCGCCGACCGGGATGAACTCGACCTCTTCGGCCGGATACGAGACGCGAAGAGAGGCGCCGGTGCTCGGGTCGCGCCACTGCGTTGTTTCGTGGGTCTGCGAACGCACGCGGCGCACCGGTTGTTCTGAATCGCCCGGGAATGCCAGCCCTTCATCGCGCCGGGTGTAGACGACACGCGTCACGCCTTCAGCGACGTAGCCACGCTGAACCGTGTCGGGATTCGGAGCCGGCAGCGCTTCGCCAATAATTGGCGTGTTGGCCGCGATCTGCGGCCCGTCAGCCGACGTAGGGTCGACGTCCACACGTGCGAGCAACAGAAACGCCGCCGCGCCTGCCAGGCCCAGGCCTAGCGTGAACCAGTTCACGCGGATCTTCGGCTTCGGCAGGACGCCGGCCGTGCGTGTTTCGGTGGCGGGAGCCTCCTCCAGCGCATGTTCTATGCGCTTCGCCAACTCCGGCGACGGCGCCGCAGGGCGCAGCTGCTTCAACTCGGCTTCGAGTTCTGAAAAATCATTCATGGGTAATGAAGTTCTTTTTCAGGGCGCCGAGCGCGTAGCGGTAACGCGACGCGGCAGTGTTTTGGGAAATGTTCAGGACACTCGCGATGTCCGCGAAGGTCAGGTCGTTCCAGATTTTCATGACCAGCACCTCCCGCTGTTCGGCTGGCAGCCGATCGACTGCAGCAGCCAGCGCGCGCTTTGATTCATCGAGCTCGTCGAACTGCGGCTCGACGTGCTGGTCGCTGTCCGCCAAAGCATCAGCTTCGCGCCGTGCGCGGCGGCTGTCGCGGCGCAGCAAATCGAGAGCGATGGAGCGGACGGTAGCGAAGAGAAGCGCGCGGTTGTCCACCGGATGCTGCTTCCGCCAGAAGCGCACGAACGCTTCCTGGACGATGTCCTCCGCGTCTGCGGAAGTGCGGACGAACTGGCGTGCAAAGAGCACGAGCCCAGGTCCGGCTTCCGAAAAACAGGCTTTCCAATCATCATGAGCGGCGACATTCTCCATGACCTTTTCAGGGTCTCTTACTGACACGACGACGCCAATTCCGGATTTTGTCTAAGTCGCGCGCAATTTTTTGCTTTTGCCTGGCGCTCGCGGCGGCTCCGCTCCTCGCGCAGGAGACGCCGGAGGCGGCAATCGGCGCGATCGTGGAAGGCGAACGGAGGTTCTACGAGATGGGCCAGGAGCAGGGTACGCGCGCAGCGTTTCTGGAGTTCCTCGCGGACAGCTCGATCGTTTTCGAGCCGGGTCCCACCGACGGTAAAAAGGCGTGGAGCGCGCGACCGGAGGGCGGTCTCTGGTTGAAGTGGCAGCCAGTCTTCGCCGCCATGTCGCGCAGCACGGATCTCGGTTACACCACCGGCCCGGCCGAGTTTCGCAAGAACAAGGAAGACGAGAAGCCGTTCGGACACGGCCAATACATCTCGGTCTGGCGGAAGCAGAAGGACGGCGCGTGGAAGGTCGCGCTCGATGTGGGCCATGGAAACCCGCGCTCCCCGAATCCCCCCGGCGAGGCGGAATTGTCCTTCCCGAGCGGAGGGGCGGACGTGCAGGCTGACACCGCCGCCGCGCGTAAGAAGCTCATCGCCGCGCAGAAGAAATTCGCCGCGGCCGCGAAGAATGACTCAACGGCCGCGATCGCGGACGCAGCGCGCGATGATATCCGCGTCCATCGCGAAGAGATGTTCCCCGGCCTCGGCAAAGACGCCGTGGGGCTGATGCTGAGCGTCCGGCGCGGCAAGCTCGCGCTCACCCAAACTGGTGAAAGCATGAGCGCCGCAGGCGATCTCGCCTACGCCTATGGGAAATACCTGCTGGGCAAATCGCAGAGGGATGAGCGCGGAAATTACCTGCAGATCTGGCGCACGTCTGACGATGGCACATGGAAGCTCGCGCTCGATTTCCAGGCGCCGCTGCGCCCGGAGCAGAAGAAGCCTGCGGGCTAATCCGACATACCTTGCGGCTACAGAAGACGGTCATTCCGAGCGAAGCCGAGGAATCCCGTGGCAGTACGTGCAGCTGGCGCAACGGGATTCCTCCATTGCGCTTCGCTCCAGTCGGAATGACAGCGGGGCATAGCGAAGATTCATCCACTGGCGGTAGACTCTGTCGATGCGAATCCTGCTAATCGAAGACGAGCAGAAGACCGCTGCGTTCCTCTCCAAGGGCCTGCGTGAAGCCGGCTTCAGCGTCGACGTCGCGGCAGACGGCGAAGCCGGGCTCGAGCAGGCGATAAGCGCGCGCCACGACCTGCTGATCGTCGATGTGATGCTGCCGAAGAAGGATGGCTGGACGGTTGTCGAGGAACTACGCGGCGGCGGCGCGCAGATGCCGATCCTTTTCCTCACCGCGCGCGACAGCGTGCGCGATCGGGTGAAAGGCCTCGAGCTCGGCGCGGATGATTACCTCGTGAAGCCGTTCGCGTTCTCTGAATTGATGGCGCGCGTGCGGTCGCTGCTGCGGCGCTCGCCGGTTCGGCAGGAGGAACACCTGCATGTCGAAGATCTCGAGATCGACACACGTCGCCATACAGCAACGCGCGGAGGCGTGCCGTTAAATCTAACGCCCAAGGAATTCACCCTGCTCGCACAGCTCGCGCGATCTGGCGGCGAAGTTGTCTCGCGCACCGAGATCGTCGAGCAGGTCTGGGACATCGATCTCGAGTCGCAGACGAATGTGGTCGATGTGATGGTGCGCCGCTTGCGCGCAAAGGTGGACGATCCGTTCGAGAAGAAACTGGTGCAGACGATTCGCGGTGTCGGTTATGCCCTCCGCGCCGACTGAACCGCGCTCGATCGCGACGCAGCTCGTGCTGCTGTTCACCGCGGCCGCGGCGTTGCTGCTCGGCTGCGCGCTCGGTGTTCTCTACTGGATCGTGGTGCAACACGCCTCGGAAGAGGACGACCACGCGCTGGCTGATAAGGTGTTCGCATTGCGCGCGCACATCAGGGAGGCCGGCGCCGCTGAGGGTTTGCGCGACGAGCTCCAAGCGATGCACGCAGATGAGCGTTCAGCCTATTCGGTGCGTGTCTTGAATCCGGCCCGCGAGCCGGTCGCGCAGACGCCCGGGATGGATGAGCTACTGCCGGTGAGCGGGTTCCCGGCAGTTGGCCACGGCGAACCGCGCGACGTGAATGGCAGGCCATTCAAGCTGAGCGTAGCGCAGGAAACTGCGGCAGACGGCCAGACGTACACCGTGCAAGTGGCGCAAGACCGCTCACGCGACGCTGAGTTTACGAACCGATTCCGCCTTCTGCTCGCCGGCGTGCTGATCGCCGGCATCCTCGCCGCGGCAGTCATCGCGGTGACGGTCACAAAGCGTGGACTACGTCCCCTCGCGGCGATGACGAGCTCGGTTCAGCGCATCAGGCCTGCGCATCTCGACGAGCGAGTCGCCCCCGCCGGCTGGCCGCGCGAACTGCAGCCGTTGGCCATCGCGTTCGATCAGATGCTCGATCGTCTGGAGGATTCCTTCACGCGCCTGTCGCGCTTCTCCGCTGATCTTGCGCACGAGCTTCGCACCCCGATCGCGAACATCCGCGGCGAGACGGAAGTTGCGCTCACGCGGCCGCGTTCACCCGGCGAATACCAGAAGGTGCTCGAGTCTTCGCTCGGCGAATGCGAGCGGCTCTCGGCCATCATCGATAGCCTGCTCTTTCTCGCGCGAGCGGAAGCGGCGGATCGCAGCATTCAGCCGGTGCGCTTCGATGCGCGCGAAGAAATCCAAAAGATTGCGGAGTTCTATCAACCCATTGCCGAGGAGCGGGCGATTACCCTGGCCTGTAACGGCAAGGCGCAGATCGATGCCGACCCGGTGCTTTTTCGCCGTGCAGTGAGCAATCTGGTGGAGAACGCCCTGCGCTATACCCCGGAAGCCGGGCGCATCTCGATTGGCTTAACGGCGCGCGATGCCGACGTGCAGGTGGCGGTGCAAGACAACGGGTCGGGCATCGGCGCCGAGCACCTTCCGCGCGTCTTCGATCGCTTCTACCGCGCCGATCCGGCACGGAGTCCACACGGGTCCGGGCTCGGTCTCGCGCTCGTGAAATCGATCGCCGACCTTCACAGCGGAACAGCTGAGATCGCCAGCCGAGTAGGTCACGGCACCACTGTCACGCTGACGCTTCCGGTGCGGCCGAGTTAGCGCAATGCGCTGAGCGGCGCGGAACGTCGGAACTTCCAGCCCTCGACACCCCGCAGCATGACATTACGAAATCATTACATTTGTCTGACAAACACTTGCGCAGCGTCAGGCAACAGTGTCTCCTCTGCGCGATGTCCGCCCGCTTCCTTCTTGTGGCATTCGCCGCATCGATTGTCGCCATCGCGTCACCTCGCGCCCAAGACGCCATCCCGACATCACCGCAGTCGGCTCGGCCAGCGGGCGATGCGAACGGCAACCAAACTGAACCGGAGCCGTCGCCTGCTGCGGCGGCTGCAGGCGACATCCAGGAAGTCGATCGCGTCGTCGTCACCGGCACGAACATCGCCTCGAGCGAGTCGCCGCCGTTCGTGCCCGAATCAATCTTCAATCGGGAAGTCGTCGAGCGTTCTGGCTCCCGCTCGTTAGGCGATTTCCTGCGTTCGATCCCGCAGAACAGCGGCCCGAGCTTCACCGAGAATCAGAACGAAAGCCTCTCGCCGGGCGGTTCCACCGTCGCACTGCGCGGCCTCAGCCCAGACGCGACGCTCATCCTCATCAACGGCCGCCGCGTCGCGCCGTATCCGTTCGCGCAGGCCGGCATCACCGCGTTCGTCGATCTCAATTCCATCCCGCTCGCCGCGATCCAGCAGATCGACATTCTCCGCGACGGCGCCTCTGCGATTTACGGCACGGATGCCATCGCCGGCGTGGTGAACGTGCGCTTCCTGCAACGCTACGACGGGACGCTGGTGAGCTTTGGTTACGGCAACACTACCGACACCGACACGCGCGAGCTGCGCTCCTCGGTCATCAGCGGCTACAGCGACGATGCGCGCGGGATCGAGATCGTGATGGTGGCCGACCACTTCGACCGCGAAGCGCTCTTCCAGACCGATCGCTACTTCTCTGAGTCGATCGATCAAACACGGCAGGGCGGCAGCAGTTTTCTGAGCTCGGTCGCGAACCCGGGAACGATCTTTGAGCCGGGCACCGGCAATCCGCTCCGCGTTCCGGCAAACAGCGATGGCACGCCGGAAATCTCCGAGTTCACCCGCGGCCGGAACCGCTTCGATCGCGCGCCCTTCCAGCCGCTCGTACCCGAGACGGAACGCTACGGCGTTTCGTTGCGCGGTAAGTTCCGGCTCGCGCCCGCCGTCGATCTCTTCGCGGAGTTTTCCTACCGCAATATCTTCACCAGGCAGCAGCTCGCACCTGCGCCGATCGAAGGCGACGTGGAGGAGATCGCCGTGCCGGCGGCGAACCCCTTCAACCCATTCCGCGCCGATGTGCTCTTTCGTTATCGTGTGACGGAAGCCGGGCCGCGTATCGACGAGATTGATACGGACGTTTACCGAGGCGTCGCCGGAGTGAACGTCAAACTCTCACCGCGCTGGAACCTGGAAGCCGCGCTGCTCTACAGCGAAACGCAGACCGAAGATAAAACGTTCAACAATCTCTCGCGCTCGGCCGTGATCGCCGCCCTCGCCGACCCGAATCCGGCGACCGCCTTCAATGTCTTCGGCGCCGGCGATAACGTGAACAATCCGGCGACGATCGAATCGTTTCTCGTTACCACCACGCGTGAAGGCGAGTCGCGCCTCTTCGCCGCGGACGCAAAGGTCAGCGGGCCGCTCTTCAAGCTGCCGGGCGGCGAACTGCAAACGGCGTTCGGCGGCGAATATCGCTATGAAGAATTGCAGGATCGCTTCGATCCATTCTCCGCCTCGGGGGGCGTGATCGATCTCAACAGCACCTCCGCGAGCGGCAACCGCGACATCGTCGCAGGGTTTGCCGAGTTCTACGCGCCCATCATCTCGAGCGAGATGAACATCCCAGGCGTGAATCGCCTGGAGGCTCAGTTCGCCGTGCGCGCGGAGAACTACAGCGACTTCGGCTCGACCGTGAACCCGAAGATCGGCCTCGCCTGGCGTCCGATCGGCGATTGGCTGCTCGTGCGCGGCTCCTACAGCACCGGCTTCCGCGCTCCGTCGCTCGTGCAATCGTCGACTGGCTCGCTCACCTTCTCGCAGGAGATTCGCGACACCACGCGATTCGCGGTCACTGGTTCGCCGGAGGACCGCAGCAGCTCCGTGCAGGTCCTCTCCGGCGGCAACCCGGAGCTCGACTCCGAGGATTCGCAGAACTTCTCCGCCGGCTTTGTCCTCACACCGCCGATTGTGCCGGGCCTGACGCTCTCGACCGACGTCTTCCACATCGAGATCGAGAAATCCGTCGCCAGCCTCGACCCGCAGTTCATCATCGATAACGAGGAAGACTTCCCCGGTCTCGTGGAGCGCGCCGCGCCTTCTGCGACCGACCAGGCGCTCGGCATTCCCGGCAACCTGCTCCTCATCAACACCACGTTCCAAAACCTCGGCTTCATTCGCGTGCAAGGCCTTGACGCGGCCGTCGAGTACGTCACCCCAAAGACACCGATCGGTGTCTTTACGCTGCGGCTCGACGCGGCGTACATCCACAGCTTCGAGCAGCAGGCAAGCGAAGCAGAGCCAGTGCGCGAGCTCGTCGATACGTATGCGCGTCCCGAGTTCCGCGGCCGCGCGCAGGGCGGCTGGCGTCTCGGCGGCTTTGAGTTCGTCACCACCTTTAACTACATCGATTCCTACGAAGACATCACCGCGGACCGGACGGTCGATTACTCGACCACAGTGGACATGTTGGTGGAATATCGCTTCGGCAGAGACGCCGCACCCATTGCGCCGGAACCGGTGAACGATGGAAAGAAGTCGGTCGTGGAAGCGATCACCGCGCAATCGAGCGCGCGTTGGCTGAATGGCCTCGCGATCCGCGCCGGTGTGCGCAATGTCTTCGACGATCCGCCGCCATTCTCGAACCAGACTACCGGTTACCCGGTCGCGCTGGAAGATCCGCGCCAGCGTTTCGTCTTCTTCGATATCGAGAAGAAGTTTTAGACGGTTGCGCGTCCGCCGGCGAGTTCCTCCAAGGACAAGCGGCACGTCTGCGGCTTGCTACTGCGTATGCACGAAAAGCGGCGGAATACCGCCGCACTCCAAAACGCAAGCGCCGGCGGGTGTTTGATCGGCGCGACAGCGTCTTGGAGTGCGGCGGTATTCCGCCGCTTTCGCACGCGCTACGTCTAAGAACGCGCCGTAAAACATCACCTGCAGCCGCGAGTTAGAGCCTAAAAACAAGAAAACCCGTTTCACTCAGGGAGCGAAGCGGGTTCTCTCAGTTACGAGGGGGAAATCTGCCGAAATTCTTACGTGCCTGCTTTGCTATCAGAAGCCGGAGCAGCCGACAACCTCAATATTTAATACGGGTCCCAAACGCCAAACGAGCGCCTGCTGCAGCAAAACCGATGGGGATTGTGAACCGTCCCGTCCCCGCTACGCCATGCCCCTCAACCTCGAAGCCGACCCGATCCCAACCGGGCTTGGAGGAGTAGCCCAGCGGCTCAAGCGCGGTCCGCGCATTCCCCCAAGCGCGTTTGTTGCGCCCGGCGCAGTGGTCGTCGGCGACGTCACTCTCGGTGAGGAATCCAGCGTCTGGTACGGCGCCGTGCTCCGCGGCGACATCAACCGTATCGTCATCGGATCGCAGACGAACCTGCAGGACGGCGTCATTGTTCATCTGGCTAACGACTACGCGGCCGTTCTCGGCGAGCGGGTCACCGTAGGTCACGGCGCGATCGTCCACGCCTGCACCGTCGATGATGAGGTGCTCGTCGGGATGGGCGCGATCATTCTCGACGGCGCGGAGATTGGTGCCCGCTCAATCATTGGCGCGAACGCACTCGTCATCGCTGGTTCGAAGATTCCGGCGGGCTCGCTCGTTATCGGCTCGCCGGCGAAGGTGACGCGCCAGCTCGCATTGGATGAGCAGGCGAAGATCAAAACGTGGGCGTTCAAGTACGTCGAGAACGCGAAGCTCTTCCGCGATCACGGCGCCGCGCCCTCTTAGCGAAGGTGTTCGGAGAGCTCGCGGGCACCGAGCCGGAGCAGCGACGGCGCGCTCCTGATTGCAACATCGCGCGCCATGCCTTCGGGTGTCGCCACGATGATTTTTTCGAAGAGCTCCTCCAGCCCGGCAGCCTCCTCGATCTCACCGACGATGGCGTAAACCTTCTTGCCGCAGGCGCGTGAGAGTCGAGCCACGCCGGCCGGCCCTTTCCCGTGCAGCGTCTGCGCGTCGAGGCGACCCTCACCGGTGATCACGATATCGGACGAGCGCACCGCCGCTTCTAACCCGATCTGCTCCGCGACAACGTCGAAACCCGGGCGGATTGCGGCACCGCAGAATGTCATCAGCCCAAACCCGAGTCCGCCGGCAGCGCCGCTCCCGGGCACGTCGCGGAACTCCTGTCCGAGATCGCGCGCCACCACATCGGCGAGGCGAGCCAGTGCGAGCTCCAGCGTCTCGATCTGCTCCGCGGTCGCGCCTTTCTGCGGCGCAAACGTGCGTGTGGCGCCTGCGCAGCCGAGCAGCGCGTTCCGCACATCCGCCGCGGCGATGATCTCCGGAGGGCGCAGTTCGAATGGCGCCGCGATGCGCGCCAGTCGCAGTAGCTCGGTGACGCTCCTGCCGAGCTCGCGCCCGTCAGAGTCAAAGAACCGGTAGCCAAGAGCCTGCGCCAGACCGAAGCCGCCATCGTTGGTGGCACTGCCGCCGAGGCCGACAACAATGCGGGTCGCGCCGCGGCCAGCTGCGGCGAGCAGCATTTCACCTACGCCAAACGAGCTTGCGACTGCTGGATTGCGGAGATGCTCCGGAACGCGCCACAGTCCTGCGGGCTCGCTCACCTCCATCACGGCTGTGTGACCGTCGGCGATCGTGCCGTAACGCGCCTCGATCTCGTTGCCGAGAGCATCGTGAGCCGCGCAGACGCGCCATGCACCGCCCGCTGCGGAGCAGATCACGCTCGCCGTGCCTTCACCGCCATCGGCGATCGGAAGCGCCGTAATGACTGCACCAGGCAGCGCCTCGCGCAGCCCGGCACGAATGTGCTCGGCCGCTTCGGCTGCGCTTAACGAGCCCTTGAACTTGTCAGGCGCGACGAGAATGCGCATCCCTAACCGAGCTTCCGCGCGAGGATGTCGCCGGCGAGCTGTGGGTTGGCTTTCCCTTTCGAGAGCTTCATCAGCTGTCCTTTCAGGAAGTTCAGCGAGGGCGCGTGGCCCGCGCGAAAATCTGCCGCCGGCTTCGGATTCGCCGCGATCACCTGGTCGGCAAGTGCTTCGATCGCCGTGGTGTCACTCAGTTGTTCGATCCCCTTCTCGCGCACGATTGTGGCCGCCGGCTTGCCCGTCGCGAACATCTCCGCAAACACTTCCTTGCCTTGCTTGCCGCTGATCTTGCCCTCCTCAATCAGGCCGATCAGCTCGTCGAGCGCCCGCGGCGGGATCGGGCAATCGATGATCGTCTGGCCGGCTGACGCGAGCGCGCTTTGCAGATCGTTCAGGATCCAGTTCGCGATGTTCTTCGGCTTGCGTGCACCTTTCGCGGCCGACTCAAAATAGGCGGCGAGCTCCACGTCGTCGGCGAGCACGCCGGCATCGTATTCGCTCACCTCGTACTCACGAACGAACCGGGCACGCTTCGCGTGGGGAAGCTCCGGCACGCGCGACCGCATTTCCTGGAGCAGCAGCTCGCTCTTTACCGGTACCAGGTCGGGCTCCGGAAAATACCGGTAGTCGTGCGCCGACTCCTTCGTCCGCATGAGGAACGTCTGGCCTGCATCATCATCCCAGCCGCGCGTCTCCTGCTGCAGCGTCTCGCCGCGCGTCAGCGCCGCGGTTTGCCGCTCGATCTCAAAAGCGAGCGCACGACGAACACCGCTGATCGAGTTCATGTTTTTGATTTCGATCTTCGCGCCCAACTGCTGCTGCGACTCTAGCCGCACCGAAACGTTGCAGTCGCAACGCAGCTGCCCCTTCTCCATGTCGGCATCGCTGACGTTGCCGTAGATCAGGATCTGCTTGAGCGCGGTGAGAAACGCGAACGCTTCTTCCGGCGAGTTGATCGCGGGCTGCGTGACGATTTCCATCAGGGGCGTGCCGGCGCGATTGAAATCGATGCCGGTGCTCGTCTCGAAGTGGAAGCTCTTCGCGACGTCCTCCTCCAGGTGAATGCGGACGAGCGGCACCTGCTTCTCATCCGCGGCGATGCCCTTCTGCGCGTCCTTCGGGTATGCGGAATTGTGCAACGGCACTGAGCCGCGCGCACAGAGCGGCATGTCGTACTGCGAGATCTGGTAGTTCTTCGCCAGGTCGGGGTAGAAGTAATTCTTGCGGTCGAATTTGCAG
>CADCTA010000075.1 GCA_902805675.1 uncultured Chthoniobacterales bacterium
TCTCTAGCAAACCTCCCGTCGACCCGCTAAATACACGCACACAATGGCAGTGACCTCCAAACCAATCTCCGTAGTCACCGGTGGTGCCGGATTCCTTGGCTCGCACCTGACCGATCGCCTCCTCGCGGAGGGGCACAAGGTCATCGCGATCGATAACCTGATCACCGGCAACCTCGCGAACATCGAGCACCTCGCGGGCAACGAAGACTACCGATTCGTCCGGCACAACGTCTCCGATTTCATCTTCCTGCCGGAGGAGAAGCTCGATTACCTGTTCCATTTCGCATCACCGGCGAGCCCGATCGATTACCTCGAGCTGCCGATCCCGACCTTGAAGGTGAATGCGCTCGGCACCCACAACGCGCTCGGTTTGGCGAAGGCGAAAGGCGCGACGTTCCTGCTCGCCTCCACTTCGGAGTGCTACGGCGACCCGCTCGTGCATCCCCAGACAGAAGATTACTGGGGCAACGTGAACCCGATCGGACCGCGTGGTGTTTACGATGAGGCGAAGCGTTTCGCCGAGGCGATGACGATGGCGTATCACCGCTATCACGGGATGGACACGAAGATCGTCCGCATCTTCAACACCTATGGTCCGCGCATGCGCCTGCGCGACGGGCGAGTGGTGCCCGCCTTTATCGGCCAGGCGCTCAGCGACACGCCGCTGACGATGTTTGGCGATGGCTCCCAGACGCGCTCGTTCTGCTACGTCTCCGATTTGATCGACGGCATCTTCAAGCTCGCGATGAGCGACTACCATGAGCCGGTCAACATCGGGAACCCACGCGAGATGACGATCATGCAGTTCGCGGAGGAGATCATCCGGATCACCGGCACGAGCGCGAAGATCGAGCACAAGCCGCTGCCGATCGACGACCCGAAGGTGCGTCAGCCGGACATCACGCTCGCCAGGCGCGTGCTCGGGTGGGAGCCGCGGGTGCAGTTCGACCAGGGTATCCGGGAGACGATCGAGTACTTCCGCGGTTGTCTTGATCGCGGGCAGCTCGGTGAGCGGATGCAGCTGGCCTGAGCCGATGAAGACGCAGCAGCTTCTCGCCTCCCTCGCTGTCTTCGCCTGGTCGTGCGCTGCGTTTGGCCAGGGGCGACCCGGCTCTGAGTTCCAGATCGCGAAGGTGTCGCGCAATCTGATCACGACGCCGCAGTTCACCTACACGGGTGCGCAGCAGTTTCAGGCAAACCAGCGCGATCGGTGGCTGGAAGTGGAAGTGGATTTCAGCGCAGCGCCGGAGTTCACCGACGAGCTCACGTTCAAGTACTACATCCTCGTGAATGGCAAACTGCTGACCGGCGAAGTGACGCACACGAATATCGCCGGCGGCCGCGACAATCGTTCTGTCATGTACGTGTCGCCGAAGACACTGGCTCGCGTGATGGGCAATCGCCCGATGGCCCCGAACTCGGTGCAGAATGTTGCCGTCCAGGTGGTGCAGCAAGGGGCGGTGAAGCACGAGCTGAGCGCAGAACGCGCACAGCCGAATTGGTACTCGACCATGCCGCAGGTGCCCGGATTGGTGCTGAACAAGAACGAGACACCTTTCGCGCCGCTGTATTGGGATCGCTACGAGCAGATCAAATCGCAGGCGCGCTAACCGCGTTTGATGGCCGCTCCGCCGCGCATCGTTAGTCTTAACCTCGGCTCGCAAACCGTCGGCCTCGCGGAATTCCGCACCCAGGCAAACGGCGGGCTGGTGCTCGTCGGCTATCGGCTGCGCGAGATCGTCGGTGACGGTGCAAACGAGGCCACGCGCAATGCGCAGATCACGGCCGCGATTCGCGAGATGATGGGCGAGCTGCAGATCAAGGGTTCGCGGGTGAACTACTCTGTCGCGGCGCAGTCGGTCTTCGCGCGGTTCGTGAAGCTCCCGGCCGTCGAGGAGGAGAAGATCGAGCGCATCATCGAGTTCGAAGCGCAGCAGAACGTCCCATTCCCGATCGAGGAAGTCGTCTGGGATTACCAGCTCGTCGGCGCGGGGACAGACGAGCAGATCCAGGTCGTGCTCGTGGCGATCAAGTCCGACCTGCTCGAGGGCATTAACGCCGGCGTGGAAGCCTCCGCGTTGCAGACCTCGATCGTCGATGTCGCCACCATGGCGCTCTACAACGCCTTTCGATACAACTACAGCGAGCTGAGCGACTGCTCCGTCCTGGTCGACATCGGCGCGCGCACGACCAACCTGCTCTTCATCGAACCCGGCAAGGTCTTCTCCCGCAGCGTGCCGATCGGTGGCAGCTCGATCTCCGCCGCGATCGCGAAGGAATTTAACGAGCCGGCTGTCGCGGCGGAGTTCCGGAAGAAGCGGGATGGATTCGTTAGTCTCGGCGGGGCGTATGCGGAGCCGTCGGATCCGGAAGTCGCACGCGTGTCGAAGATCGTCCGCAGCACGATGACGCGCCTGCACGCCGAGCTGATGCGCTCGATCAGCCACTATCGCGCGCAGCAGCAGGGGAGTGCGCCCGCGCGCGTGTTCCTCTGCGGCGGGAGCGCGAGCATGCCTTACATGCGCGAGTTCTTCCGTGAGAAACTCCAGCTGCCGATCGAGTTCTTCAATCCGCTCCGCAATGTGAGCGTGGCCGACACCACCGATGCGGCGGAGGTCGGCCGCGCTGCGCACGTGCTCGGTGAGTTGGTCGGGCTGGCACTGCGCAGCGCAACCACCTGCCCGATGGAGCTGAACCTGCGCCCGCCGACGGTGGTGCGGGCGCATGAGCTGACTCGCCGGCGGCCTTTCCTCCTGCTGGCCGCGGCGTGCTTCATCTGCGGCTTGCTGGGCTGGGGCTTCTATTACGCACGCGCTGCTTCGGTCGAGCGCGCGGCCGCGCAACGTCTCGCGGAAAAGGTGGACGGGATGCGCCGCATCGCTGCGCTGATGGAGGATGTGCGGAAGCAAACCACTGCGCTCGACAGCGTGGCGACGCCGCTGATCGCGGCGGCAAACGATCGGACGTTCTGGACGGAGATCATCGAAGACCTGAACGCCCGGCTGCCGAAGGAGCACATCTGGATCACTGAGCTGGTGGCCACATCCGGCGGGCGACCGATGGGCGCTGGTGAATCGCGCGCCGCCCGTGCCGAGGCTACGCCGCCGCCGACTCCCACGCCGGCGCCATCGCCCGGCAGGCCCGGGGCTCCCGCTGTGCCAGCAGAGCCTGCGATCGACGGGATCTTTGTGCGCGGTCTCTACTTGTTTAACCCGAAGCAGCAGGAGGTGGTGGTCGACTACTTCCGCAACTTGGTCGACTCGCCGCATTTCGCGATCGATCCCAACAACCAGGCGAAGGTCATCCGCCCGACCACGCCGAACAACACCGAGTGGGCCTTCCCCTATGAGCTGCGGCTCGATCTGAAGAAGCCCGTGAAATTGCCGTGAACACCTGGTTTCAGCAGAACCGCTTTCTCGGGACCTCCCTCATCGTCTCCGCTCTCGCGACGATTGGGGCGCTCTATTTTCTGGTCAGCGCGCGTAGCGGGTTCGCTGAAGCGAAGGCGCGATTCGATCAGAACGCCGGTGAGCTCAGCCGGCTGCAACGGCTAGCCCCGTTTCCAACCGAAGCGAACCTGCGCAAGATGAAGACGCAGGCGGAGGACTACGGCTCCGAGTTGAACAAGCTGAAGGAGGACCTGAAGACGCGGGTCCTGCCGGTCGTGCCGATGGCGCCTAACGAGTTTCAATCGCGCTTGCGCCAGGCAGCGACCGCGATCGGCGAAAAGGCGCGCGCCAATCGCGTGAAGCTGCCGGACAACTTCTACCTCGGGTTCGACGAATTTGCGGCGGCGCTCCCCGATACCGCGGCCGCTCCGATCCTCGGCCAGCAGCTCGCGCAGGCCGAGTTGCTCATGAACATCCTGCTCGACGCGCGCGTTGAATCGGTGACTTCGTTCCGCCGCGTCCCGACTGGCGCACAACGGCCCGCGGCTTCGCCCACACCGGCACCCGCGACTCGCCGACCGGGCGCAACTCCAGCGGGCCCGCAGCTGATGGAGCGCAATGCGATCGAGACCGCGTTTGTCTCCTCGCCGGGTGCGGCGCGGCGCGCGTTGAACCAGATCGCGACGGTGAACCAGCAGTTCTACATCGTCCGTACCTTGCATGTGCTGAACGAGAAGGAGAAAGGCCCGCCGCGAGACGCAGCTGCAGCTGCAGGCGGGACTGCCACTCCGCCTGCTGCAACCGCCGGCGCGACACCGGCCAGCGCGTTGCAGTTCATCGTCGGAAACGAGCGGATTCAAACGTCAGCGCGCATCGAAATGGTGAGGTTCACGTTCTGATGATGATTTTTCCTAGCGCTCAACAGCAGGGTCATGCCGAGCGAAGTCGAGGCATCCCGTCGCAACACCGATCGGCAGCTCGACGGGATTCTTCGACTCCGCTTCGCTCCGCTCAGAATGACACGCGGGGTGAAAAGGGTTGCCTGAACGAAACGTGATGGACTGGCTCCGGGTTAACTATGATCGGCTCGCCGTCTTCACCGCGGCGCTGTTCCTGTTCCTCTGCGCCTTCTTCATCTGGCGCGGCGCTTCTGGATTCGAGGGCAACTTCGCCACCATCCAATCGACGGGCCCGCAGCAGCCGGCCGCGCCACCAGCCAAGGCCGTCGAGCTCGACGCTGCCGCGCAGAAGTTGCGTCAGCCGCCGCAGTGGACGTTCAGCGGGCGCTCAGGCTTGTTTGTTCCGGAGAAGCACTTCATCGCGGCGAATGGATTGCCCGCTACTCTGCAGACGACGGAAGTGCACCCGCCCGTGCCTAACGAATGGCTGGAGCAGTTCGGCCTGCCGATCGCCGACTCCGACGTGCTGGCGCAAGACGCAGACGGAGATGGCTTTCCGAACCTCGAGGAGTGGCAGGGTCGCACGAATCCGACCGATAAGAATTTGCACCCGCCCTTCATCGCGAAGCTGAAGATGAAGTCGTTCACGCGCGAGCCGTTCCGCGTCGTTTTCGCATCTTGGACGGGCGACACATTCGGCCTGAACAGCAGCGACCTGCGTGAGCCGACGCAATTCCTCAGGCTCGGCGAAACGATTCGCGGCACGAAGTTCAAGCTGGTCGATTTCGTCGAGAAGTACGAGCGGAACCAGTACGGCACCGACGTTGACGTCTCCGAATTGACGCTCGAGAACCAGGACACTGCCGAGCGGCTCGTGCTGGTGAAGGAGAAGATCATGATCTCGCCGGAATCAGTCGCAAACTTCGTCTACACATGGGCGCAGCGGCGGGAGTTTTCGGTCAAAAAAGATCAGGAATTTTCATTGCCGCCACAACAGGAGATCAGATACAAGCTGGTCGACGTTCAGTCCGACAAAGCGGTCATCGTCAACACCCGACAACCGAACGAGCGGATCGAAGTGGGTCTGCTCACCCCGTAAATTCCAGGAGCTCTTTCGATGACAAAATCCGCCTCGCGGCGCTGGTTCCTTATTCCCGCCGCAGCGGCGGCTGTGCAGGCCTTGAGCTTAGGTTCGGCGCCGGCCCAGAATGCGGAGCGGGCCGCTGAGCGCGAGATCGCGCGACGCGAAGCAGCGTTGCCACAGGGGCAGGAGGCACTCGCGCGCGCCAGGGTTGCCATGCAGTCGAAGGACTACATGCAAGCGCATCAGGACTTCCGGATGGCGCTCACGTATTTGCCGGACGCGGTCGTCAGTGGCAAATCGCGCGAGGAGGCGCTGGAAGGCTTCTGCGCAAGCGGCGTCGCCATCGCGGAGCGGCTCGTGCAGGAAGCGAAATACGCGGAGGCGGAGGCGATCTGCCGCGAGCTGCTCAGCGATCGCTACGACCCGAATTGCCGGCCGGCGATGAATCTGCTCGCTCGGCTGCAGGAGCCTGGCCGCATGAACCGCACGATGGGCCCGAAGTTCATCGCCAAGGTCGAGGAAGTGCGAAAGCTGCTCGTCGACGCGGACGGCTACTACAACAGCGGTCGCTACGATCTCGCCTTCAAGAAGTACGAGCAGATCCTGAATCTCGATCCGTATAACGTCGCTGCACGGCGCGGTCAGGAGAAGATCAACAACCAGAAGACACGCTACGGCGAGGAAGCTTACAACGAGGCACGGTCGCGCTCGATGTGGGAGGTCCAGAAGGGTTGGGAGCGGCCGGTGAAGCAATATGGCCAGACCGCCGGCGCGCTGAACGACGCTAGCGCCAAGGAGGCGACGGGCACCGCGCGCATCTCGAACAAGCTCAACACGATCATCATCCCGCGGATCGAGTTCCGCGACGCCAGCATTCGCGAAGCGGTGGATTTCCTGCGCCAACAAGCGTCCGCAAACGATCCAGCCGAAGAGGGACGCAAAGGTGTCGACATTGTCCTGCGGCTCAACACGACGGGAACCCGCACGCCCGAGGCTGCGCCAGTCACTGCGATCGCGACGGATCCCGCTTCGTCGGCTCTTCCCGCGAACGATCCATTAGCGCCGGCCACCGTTTCGCAGGTGCCCGCGATCGCCACCCCGGTGACATCCACCATCGACCCGCGCGATGCCCGCATCACCATCACACTGAACCAGATTCCTCTCGGCGAAGCGCTACGCTACATCGCGAGCCAGGCCGGTTTGAAGATCAAGGTGGAGCCATATGCCGTCTCGGTGATTCCCGTCAGCGAGCAGAGCGCGGACCTGCTGACCAAGGAGTATCGCGTGCCGCCGGGGTTCATTAGCACCAGCGTAAATATCGGTGCCTCGTCGCTGAACCAGCCTGCTCCAGCTGGCGCGCCGACCGGCACCGCTAAGGACACGCAGGAATCAACTGGCGGTCGCCAGCTCGTTACCCGCGAAACGGCGAAAGATTTTCTCCAGGCGCAGGGCGTTCCATTCCCACAGGGTGCGAGCGCAAACTTCCTTCCACAGAGCAGCCGCCTGATCGTGCGCAACACGCAGGACAATCTCGAGCTGGTGGACGCCTTGGTTGAGCAGGCGAACGTGTCAGGTCCGCGGCAGGTGGAGATCGAGGCGAAGTTCGTTGAGATCACGCAGAACAATCTCAAGGAGCTGGGCTTTGATTGGCTGCTCGGCCAGTTCAATATCGGCAACGAACGCGTATTCGGCGGAGGCGGCACGTCGGGCACGTCACCGGCGACGAATGCTGCCGACTTCCCATTCCTGCAACCCGGCGGTAATCCTGTTGGGCAAAATCCGGTCACGGCAGGCAATCGCAGCGGCGCCCGCGCCATCAGTGCGAACGCGATTGACGCGCTTCTGTTTGGCGTCCCGGGAGCGAGCTCACTGGCGCCAGGTATTTTTGGCTTGAGCGGCGTCTTCACGGATCCGCAGTTCCAGCTGGTGATTCGCGCGTTGAACCAGAAGAAGGGCGTCGACCTCCTCTCGGCGCCACGGGTCACGACTAAGAGTGGCCAGCGGGCCGTGATCGAGATCGTGCGCGAATTTCGTTATCCTACCCAATTCGAGCCGCCGCAGATTCCGCAGACGTTTAACAGCAACAACGACACGATCGGCGGCAGCGGCGTTCTCAGTCCGCTGACCGGTCTTCTGACGGGCGGTGGGGCGGCCTCTGGTGGAAATACAGGCGGATTCCCGGTAACGCCGACTACGCCAACCGCTTTTGAGACGAGGAACACTGGCGTGACCCTCGAAGTGGAGCCGGTCGTCGGGCCCGACGGCGTCACTATCGATCTGAACCTCGTGCCGCAGGTGGTGGAGTTTGAAGGCTTCATCAACTACGGCAGCCCGATCCAGACGACGAGCACGAACCTGCTTGGCCAGCCGGTCACCAACGTGATCACGCCGAACATCATCAATCAGCCGATCTTCAGCGCTCGCAAAGTGACGACGAGCGTTAGCGTGTGGGATGGGCAGACGGTCGTGCTCGGTGGCTTAATGCGCGAAGACGTGCAGAAGGTGGAAGATAAGACGCCGATCCTCGGTG
The DNA here is from genome assembly GCA_902805675.1 of uncultured Chthoniobacterales bacterium. Lineage (GTDB taxonomy): Bacteria > Verrucomicrobiota > Verrucomicrobiia > Chthoniobacterales > UBA10450 > JACCTI01. The sequence goes on from CADCTA010000075.1 coordinate 7,903, forward strand.
ACATCCCGCTGGTCGGTCGGCTGTTTCGCTCCAACTCAGAGCAGCATCTGAAACGCAACCTCGTCATCTTCGTGACCGCGCGCCTGATTAACCCCGGCGGCCAGCCGGTGAATCAGACCGAAGAGGAAGAAGAGACCGAGAGCTACGTGCAGCCGCCGGAACTTCCTGCGGTGCCGATGTATAAGAAGTAGTGCCGGCGATCGGGATTACCGGCGGCATCGCCACCGGGAAAACCGCTTTCAGTCAGGTCATTCGCGAGTTGCTTCCCGATGCGGCGTTCTTCGACGCCGACATCGCCGCGCGAGAGCTGACCGACACCGACGCCGAAACCCGTGCTCTCATCGCGGAGACGTTCGGCACTGCCATTTATTCCCCGGCGGGGGACTTGAACCGCGCAGAGCTTCGCGCGATAGTCTTCTCCGACCCGGGAAAGAAAGACGCGCTCGAGCAGATTCTGCATCCGCGCATCCGGCGTCAGTGGGCGCTCCAAGCCGAAAACCGGCGGGGCTCCACCGAACTCTTCCTTGCAGACATTCCACTTCTTTATGAGACCGGCGGTGAAGCCTTGTGCGATCGCGTCGTGGTCGTCGCCTGCTCACCGCACGTGCAGCTCGAACGATTGATGGCCCGCTCGTCCCTCGATCGCGCCGCCGCCCAACAAATGATCGCAGCACAAATGCCGCTCGAGGCGAAGATCGCTCGCGCCGACCACGTCGTCTGGAATAACGGCAGCCGGTCGGTTCTGCGCGAGCAGGCCGAAGCACTCGCCGCCCACTGGCGGCACCAATGATGAACGAGGAAGTCTCCACCGCGACCGATGTCGCACCGGAAGCGGAGCCGACCGCGCGCGTCCCTTTGCCCGACGGGCTCGACATCCTCGAGCTGCAGAAACTTTCGCCGGCCGATCTCCAGACGCTTTGCGAGAAGTACGACGTCCGAATCCACGCTGGACGCAGCCGGCATCATCAGATCGTGGATCTCGCCCGCTGGGCGATCAGCTCCGGCGTCCGCGTCACCACGCACGGGTTTTTCGACGTGGTAGCCGACTCCTTCGCCGTTCTGCGTTGTCCCGCGTTGAACTTTCTGCCTGTCCCGGAAGATGTCGGCGTCCCGCGGTCGACGACGCAGCACTTTCGTTTCCGGCCGGGACAGCTCGTTGCCGGCACGGTGCGTCTGCCACGCGATCGCGAGAAGTCGCTCATGCTCGACGAAGTCACGTCGATCGAAGGTGGGCCCCCGGACCAATGGCAGGAGCCAACGCCGTTCGACAGCCTGACGCCGCTCTACCCGGAAGGCCGCATCTTCCTGGAGAACGAGAAGACGAACTCCATCAGCGCGCGTGCGGTCGATCTCCTGACACCGCTGGGCCGCGGACAACGCGGGCTCATCGTGGCTGCGCCGCGCGTCGGCAAGACGATCCTGCTCAAGGAGATCGCCAAGGCGATCCGGGTCAATCACCCGGAGATCGTGCTCATCATCCTGCTCGTGGACGAACGGCCGGAGGAAGTGACCGATTTGCAGCGCGAGGTCGATTGCCAGGTCTACAACTCGACCTTCGACGAGAACTCACAGCGGCACGTGCAGGTCGCGGAGTTGGTGCTCGAGCGTGCGAAGCGGCTGGTCGAACTTAAGAAAGACGTCGTGATCCTGCTCGACAGCATGACGCGCCTGGCGCGCGGCTATAACTCGCTGCAGGGCAATAAAGGCCGCACGATGTCGGGCGGCGTGGAGGCCAAGGCGTTGCTGAAACCGAAGAAGTTCTTCGGCTCCGCGCGCAACGTGGAGGAGGGGGGCAGTCTCACGATTCTCGCCACCGCCCTGGTCGATACCGGCAGCAAGATGGACCAGGTGATTTTCGAAGAATTCAAAGGCACGGGAAACATGGAGCTGCATCTCGACCGCTCGTTAGTCGAGAAGCGGCTCTATCCGGCCATCCACGTGATGCAATCCGCCACACGCCGCGAGGATCTGCTCTACCATCCGGACGAATGGGAACGCGTGAAAGTACTGCGCAAAGCGATGGCGGCGATGCCGCCGATCGAGGCGATGGAGATGTTGATCGGCAATCTCCAGGCGACGAAGACAAACGCCGAGCTCTTGCTGGCGGGTTTGCGATGATCACGCGCGAGCATCAGGTAGGGACATCGCGCTGCGATGTCCGAGAGGGTCGCCTCGAAGTTGTGACGTGCGACGCCCTAACCTGTAGCCACACGCACCGGACGCCGCAGCGCCGCGTCCCTACCCAGCGGTGATCACGACCGACGCGCAACTCGCGGCAATGCTGCCGCAGCTGGACCACGCCGACCGTATTGCGGTCGACACGGAGGCAGACAGTCTGCATTGCTATTTCGAGAAGCTCTGCCTGATCCAGATGAGCTTCGATGGACGCGATTACCTCGTGGATCCGCTGGCCGGCTTTGACCTGTCGCCGCTCGCCGCTGGCCTGGCCGACAAGGAGATCGTGCTCCAGGGCGCAGACTTCGATCTTCGCCTGCTGAAACGCGCGATGGATTTCACGGCGACCCGAGTGTTCGACACCGTGATCGCGGCGCGACTCCTTGGGATCCGCGAGTTCAGCCTCGCTGCGCTCGTCGAGCGCTACTTTGGCGTGACGCTGAAGAAAGGCTCGCAGAAGGCGAACTGGGCGCAGCGACCACTGCCGCGCGAGATGGCGGAGTACGCGGTGAACGACACGCATTATCTCCTCCCGCTCGCGAACCAACTCGAAGAAGAGCTGCAAGAGAAAGGCCGCTACGAGTGGTTCCAGCAGTCGTGTCAGCGGGCGCTCGCCCAGAGCTCGGTGCTGCGGGTGCGCGACGAGGAGGAAGCGTGGCGCATTAGCGGCGCAGGCACACTGCCGCCGCGGGCGGCCGCGGTGCTGCGGGCTCTCTGGCAGTGGCGCGACCGGGAGGCGCAGGCCGCGGATCGTCCGTCGTTCCACATTCTGCAAAATCATCTGCTGCTGCAGGCGGCGCAGGATTTCGATTCCGGTCGCACGCCGGATTTTAAACACCTGACTCCTCGTCGCCGGCGCGGCTTCCTCGAAGCGGCGGAGAGCGCGTTGCAATTGCCGGATTCCGAATGGCCGAAACGTATCCGCAAGGTCGGCACGCGCCCAACCCAGGAGATGGAGCGTGCAGCCGAGAACCTGCGGCGCCGGCGCGATGTGATGGCGGAAGAGCTCGGGATCGATCCCTCGTTCATCGCGCCCAAAGCGACGATGGAATCCATCGCGGCGGACGAGACCCGCAGCGAGACGTTGCTGGTCCCGTGGCAACGCGATCTGTTGCAGGTGTAATTGGCGCCCGCGTAAGGACTAGCAGCCGGCGCCTCCCGCCCGGCGGCGGCCTTTTAACGGCTTGACGGTGCCTTTCACCAGCGGCCAAAATGGGCCGCGAATGAGGCAATTCCGTTACCGGTTCGGGCCGGGTCCTACCTGGCTTTGCGCGCTGCTCCTGCTCGGCGTCGCTTCAGCGTCTTCCTCCGCGTATGCGCAGGCGCCCGGAGGGCAGGTCGTTGATCGCGCGCAATTGCTCCGCAGCCAACCGACGCTCCGCCACGACCCTTATGAGGCTGTCACTGGCACCGATGCCAACCACGCGGAGGCCAGCCCGAACGATCCCGATCTCGGCGAGCAGGCGATCCTCAAGCGGCAGGAGCATTACCGCGCGTTCACCGTCTCGGTGGCCAGCCCGATCTTCTACACGTCGAACGTCGCGCTCGTGCGCACCGGCGAGGAAGACGATGTGATCTTCGCCCCAGAGATCGGCATCACCTACGCTCCGCGCCTGACGCGGACGTTGTACGCGACCGTCGCGCTCGAGCAGCAACAGTTCTACTACAGCCGATTCGGCGAGCTCGATTTTGGGAGCTTCGACGCGCGACTTGGGCTCGCGTATCACATCCCGCAATTTCGGAACCTGCTGCTCCGCGCAGAGTACAACTACAATCGCCTCACCGCGGACGGCTTCGACGAATTCTTCTCCGACCACTCGATCTTCCTCAACGCGGAGCTGCCGTTCCGTATCGGCCGCGCACAGCAGTTTGCGCTCGGCACCAGCGCGAAGGTCGCCATCGACACGGCCCCAGAGCAGCCGGGGCGTCATGACTTCGAAGCTTATGTCGGATATTCCGCGAACCTGACACGCTCGCTCACGGCCACCGCGGTCGCCCGGATCGCAGTGCGCGATTACGTGGAAGGCGAGCGTACGGATGTGAGCGAAGTGCTCGCACTCGGCGCCACTTACCGTTTCACAAAATGGCTGAGCGCGTCCGCGACGAGCACGCTGGCGTGGAACCAATCGGATGAAGATGTATTCGAGTACGATGTTGCGAATGTCGGCGCGGCGTTGGCGTTCTCTTACCGGTTCTAGCTCCATGACGAGGCATCTACACAACAGCGGGGCTGCGCGATGCGCGGCGGCCATTTTGGGCGGAGTGGCGCTTCTGGCGTCCGGGAGCTTCACCTACTCCGCGGCGCTGAAGCAGGCGCGTGTCACCCACATCGTCCGCGAGGTGAACATCCTCCCAGGCCAGGCAGCACCGCGCCCCGCGCAGGTGAATGACGAGGTGCGCGATGATACCGCTGTGCGCACCGGCACGGAGTCGCGCACGGAATTAACCTTTGCCGACGCGACAATCGCGCGGCTGGGCGCGAACACGATCTTCAGCTTCGACGGAGGCACGCGGAACATGGACCTGCGTGGCGGCGCGATGCTCTTGCGCGTGCCGAAGGATGCGGGCGGCGCGAAGATCACCACCGCCGCGGTGACGGCGGCGATCACCGGCACGACGGTGCTGCTCGAGTACAACCCGGACGCCTACGTGAAGTTCATCGTGCTCGAAGGTACGGCGCGGATCTTCCTGCGCGGTGTGCTCGGCGAATCGGTGCTGGTGAGCGCGGGCCAGATGTTGATGCTGCGCGTGACGCCGCCGCCGAAAGCGCTGCCGGATCCGGTCGATATCGATCTCGAGCGCATTTTGTCCACTTCGCTCCTCATCCGCGGCTTCCCGCCACTCGGGAGTGAAGCGCTCATGGCCACGAATGTGCGACAGCAGCAAAGTCTCAAAGTCGACGGCACGTTGATCGACACCAATCTCGTCATCTACGGCCGCGGCACGCTGGTCACTCTCGCGGACCCGCAGTCCCACGACGTCATCGACCAGAAGACCGAAGTCACGCCCACGCCTACTCCGGCGCCAACCCAACCGCCACCCACGCCGACTCCGCCACCAGCAACACCAACGCCACCGCCACCCACACCAACGCCACCGCCGCCCACACCGACGCCACCTCCTCCAACGCCGACTCCTCCGCCGCCGACGCCGACACCTCCGCCTCCCACGCCAACGCCGACTCCAACTCCACCGCCGCCAACCCCAACTCCAACGCCGACTGTCGCGCCGACGCCGACGAAGTTCGGCACGCCACCGGTGATCACCTCGAGTGTGCCGTATTCGATCAACGGCGGCACATTCATCCAGACGGATCCCACAGTCACAACCAGCGGCATCACCGACTTCGGCAAAATCTACCGCGGACCCGCTGACGACGGTCCGTTCTCAAGCTGGGCTTTCACGGGCACCTCAGCGTTCGACACGGCGAGCGGGATCGACACGCATTTTGCCGATGCCGACAACCTGCAGATCTCGGGCTTCAAATTCGAGTCGCTGCGGCTCGACGGAAACCCTACGATCTCGACCGACAACGGCGGCACGACAAAGGTCGCGTTCATCAGCGTAGGCGACATGACCTCGGGAGCGACGGGCGCGACGTTCACGTTTGCACCGCTGGATACGGTGCTCCTGGCGACACAGGCAGGCTCGATCCGCTTGAGCGGCATCCAATTCCAAGGCGTGGACCAGCTTTACTTCTACGCCCGCGGCGCGACGTCGGACCTGATCCTCGGCGCGCAGATGACCGACATCGACCTGGCGATTCTCCAAGCGGAGCGGGACGTGCAGGTCAATGCAGCGGCGGCGGTCGGAGCGCTCGGCGTTTTCGCGGGCAATGACTTCCTCACGGGCTCCGGCCCAATCACCGCGACGGAGATCCTGATCATCGACGCGCTGCGCAATGTGAACTTCGCGTCCAGCCAGTTCCCGTATGGACCGAGTACTGGTCACACGATGCTCCTGCGCGCGGGCAACCTGATGAACATCGATGCGACGGGCGACAAGACGGTGTTCGCAAACGCCGGCTCGATCGACGTAAGCGGCAACACGATCAACATCGTCGGCGCAGCGCAGGACACGATCTCGTTCGGCGCCGCCGCGCCGGTTCTGTTCTCCGCTGGGGCTGGTGGAATCCAGGCGCAGGGCGTCGGATTCCTGCACAGCGGCAGCAGGCTGACGTTGCGTTCGAACGGAGAAATCGCCGTCCGCGACGTCGTCGGGGGAGCCGTCCTTAATGCCGGCACCTCTTACCGCTCCGTAGGGTCGACGAGCACGAATAGTCTCGTCGCCGGCTCTACCATCATGACGGGCACGGACCTGTTGGCGAGCGCCTTTGTCACCGCCGGCAGCACAATCAATGTCGGCGGCCGGCTCAGGGCGCCGCAGGTGACGGCAGGCGGCAACGTGACCGCTGATCACGTGATCGTTCGCAACCTCGATGCGCCCAGTGGAGTGCTGACGGCTGGTGCGCGCGGCATCACGCCGTTCCTCGTCAGTCCGGACGGTGCGAACTTGCAGCACACGTTCAATGTCGCATCGGTCGTATCGCCGAACGGGATCAACTTCAACGGCTCGCAATTCGGTGCGCTTTCCACGGCGGGAGGCAGACTAACGATTAACGCCAGCACCCTGACATTTGGCAGCGGCGGCATCGCGTTTGCCGACTTTAACGGCGCCAATGGCGGAAGCGGCGCGGGCGGATCGGGTGGCGTGTTCTTAGCGAACACCACCGGTGCGTTGACGGTCAATGGCCCGATCAGCGCCACAACCGGCACGAACAATCCGCAGGTGTTCGACGGAGGAACCGGCGGCACTGTGATGCTGAAGACCACCGGCGGACTGCTGAGCGTCAACTCCGACATCATCGTGTCTTCGAACGATCCGGCTCCGGATGTCACGACCCCACCTCCGGTGCGACGCAGCGCGAGCGGCGGTCTGTTGAGCCTGACGAGCGGATTAACGACCGGCACCGCCATCAACATCGGCGCAAACGCTCGATTGCTCGGCGATGTGGCGCGTGGCCCCGGCAGCGAAATCACCATTACCAGCGCGGGCGGCGACATTCTCATCGACGGCCTGGTGCAGGCGCGACGCGGCCGGATTACGATCGCTCACACGGGCGCGGCGCCAGGCGGGGAGTCAGACATTCTCATCACGCAAGGCCGTCTCCTTTCCGAATACATCACGCTGAATTCGGCTGGCAATCTGACGATTGGCTCGCCGGGAGTACAGCTCGACATCCGCGGAGTCACACTCGACTTCCGGGCGGCGAACAATCTGACGTGGAGCGCCGGCACGTCGTTTGAGACGGCGGTCGAGTCACCCGGAAACGTGAACCTCTTCGCAGGTAACGTACTCTCGATCACGCAGGATCTGAATATCGACCGCTTCGCCAATGGACCGGCAGCAGGCATCAACATCAACATCGAAGGCCGCAACGCGATCAACGTAGGTGGCCGGCTCGAGCTTTCGGCGGATACGACCAACCTGCGGAACGGCGGGAACATCAGCGTCCGATCCGGCGGAAACATCTCCGTCGGCGGCCTGCTCGCCGCAGACACGTTCAACGAGACACCGCCGAACGCCGCGTCGACGCTGGACGACGGGATGAATATTCTCGTTCAATCCGGCGGCACCTTGAGCGCCGGCGACATCGCGGCAGCGGCCATCACAGATCCGACTGGTTCGGTCGGTAAAGGCGCCAACATCACACTCGATGCTGCGGCGGATCTCCGATCGATCGGGATCGGTGAGGTGGGCGGCAACATCAACCTGCTGGTCGACAACGCCTCCGCCGAAATCGGCACGGGCGGGAACATCACCGTGAGGGCCGGTGGGAACGTCTCGACTCGCACAGGCGGGCGGCTCGACCTGCTGATCATCAACTCCGGAGAGTACGATCCCGAAACGGAGTCCTTTATCAACGGAGGGCAGATCGGCACCGGCGCGAACATGTTGGTCTCGGCCGGCGGGACACTCAGCACTGGAGCCGTCAGCGCGATCATTGATAACAGCAACGGCGGCGTGATCGGCAACGGCGGCACGATCACCTTCAACATCAACGGATCCATCACCATTGCGCAAAACGCCGACTTCATCTTCTTCGACAACAACGTTTTTGAGAGTGAGTTCTTCTCGGCGCAGAACGTGGTCGCGCTGGCTGCTCCGAACTCCGTCATCGATATCCGCAGCGTTACTGGCGACATCAGCGTCGGCGGGACGTTGAACGCTTACTTCGATAACACCAACAATGAGCAACTCGGCGCCAGCGGCCCAACCACCTTGCGCGCCGCCGGCAACATCACGGTGGGCAATCGCCTGAACGTGCGCGGTGACGTCATCGCCGGCGGCTTTGTCCGCGCGGGCACGCTCAGCAGCACCAACGTCTCAGCCGGATTGATCCAGGCGCTTGCCGGCGGCATTCGTCGCTTTTCGTATGGGCAGCGTGACCTCGAGGTCCCGCACACCCTGAGCGCCGCGCGGATCACGTCGCAAGGTGGGATCGACTTCAGCGGCAGGGAGTTCATGGATAACGCGGGCGAGCTCACCATGAACGTGGGCTCGATCAACTTCGCCAGCGATATCGTAGGGCCAATCAACTTCACCGGTGGCCAAAACGGCGGCAACGGCGGCACATTAACTGTCAACGCTACTGGCCCGATTACGGTCAACAGCAACATCGAGGCGACTACGGGGAATGTAGGCTCCGGAGAGCCGACAGGCGTCGGCGGAACGGTTAACCTCGTGTCGGGCGACACCGTCACCATCACGTCGCGCATCGAAGTGTCCTCCACACCGCCGCCGAACCAATCGCCCACGCCGGCGTCTGCACGGCGTAGCGCGACCGGCGGTAATATCACAGTGACGAGCAACAGAGCCGCACCGAGCGCGACTGCGCGCCCGGTGGCGATCAATATTGCAAATACCGGACAGCTTCTCTCATTACTCGACGCGGCCGCACCCGGACCGGGTGGCAAAATCACGCTGCTCGCGACTGGCGCGAACTCGGATGTTCAGGTCAATGGCACGGTGCGAGCGGATCGTGGAACGGTCGACATCCGACATCGTGGCGCCGCGGGGCGCATCAATATGAACGCTGCGGATGTGCGCGGTGATGTCGTGAAAGTTGCGACGTTCGGCGACGGCGGCGAGCTGAACATCGGCGGCAACACCTTGATCGGAGCGAACAGCGCGCTGCGGCTCTACGCCGAGGGAAGCAATGGCACGATCAACTTCCTCTCAAACGTTACGCTGCAGAGCTCAAACGCCATCATCGCGGCGAACACTGTCAATATTACTGACGGTACCATCGTGACGATCAACGCCGATAAGCCCGCGAGGGTCTTCACCAATAACCCGAACTACTCGCCCATCAACGGCGGCAATAGCGGGTCTGAGGGCGCAGGAAGGTTCGGTGGTGCCGGAGCAACGACGTCGCCGTTTGCTGATCGGCCGCCGCTGGACGGCGGTTAACCCAGCGCGTGCAGCGAACGGCTACCGATGCCGTTTACCGCTCGGATCCAGGTAACCTGCGCCCAGCACAATCCCGACCGCGATGAGGGATGCTGCGGTTGCGAACGGTACGATATCCAGTGGCGCCGGAGGCAGTGAGACGACGCCGTGTTCGTTTACCCGTGCCGGTCGGCTGACGTAGCGGCCGCGGCGTGGCGGACGGAATCGCGCGGCGAATCGTTGGAGCCGATGCGGAAGCTTATTATCGGAAATCGGCACACCGTGACCGCAGGCGGCGACCGTCGGCGCTAAAGTCATCAATTTTCCGACAGAGGCTCGTGTCGCCTGCCAGTCGTTGTTGAACGGCGCACCAGCGCGCGAGAGTTTTTGCTTCCCGGTCAGCAGCCCGAACCACGACTCCATGTCCACCGTGGCAAAGGCATCTCCAGCGAGCAGCACACGGTCAGAGCTGCGGAACAAGGAGATGTGCCCAGGCGCATGTCCCGGAGTCGGCAGCCATTCCCATCCCGGCATCCCGGGCACGTCGCTGCCGCTCAACGCGCGGACTTTCAGCCCAAAGTTGTACGCTCCCGACGGCATGAACCGCGACAGAAAGCCGATCGCGCCTCCGATGGTCGGGTCAGGAGGCGGATACGCAGAACGCCCGGTGACGTAAGGCAACTCCAACTCGTGCGCGTAAATCGGCACGTCCCAGTGCTCGGCGAGCTCGAGCGCGTTACCAGCGTGATCGAAGTGGCCATGCGTCAGCACGATCGCCTCGGGCGACGAACCGGCGCCGTAGCGCGCCTCCGCGGCGGCGATGATCTGCTTCGCGCGGCCGGGCAGTCCTGTATCGACGAGCACCCACGGCTCACCCGGCTGACCGACGAAGTAGACGTTAACGAAACTGATCGGCAGCCAGCCGACATCGGGCGCGATTCGTCTGATTGGTGTCATCTCTCGTGTGTTTGCTTCCAGTGCTGCGGGAGCGCCGCTACGGGATCGTGAGCGTCTGCCCGACCTTGAGCTTACCGGGATCGTCGATGCTCTTCTCGTTCGCGTCGAGGATCGCTTTCCACTTATTCGGCACGTTGTAGTAGAGCCGGGAGAGGGAGAAGAGTGTATCGCCCGGTTGGACGACGTGAGACCGCGGGGCGGATTTCGAGGTGTTCGGCGCAGGCGCGTTCTTCTCTGCCTTGCCCGCGCGTGTGCTCTTCTCGGTCGCGGCGGTGGCTGCGCGGACTTGCGACGAACGCTCCTCTACTTCCCGGCGAAGGTTTAGATTTTCGTTCTTCAGGCGCGCTGCCTCCGCGCGAGTGACCACTGCATCGCCGGACATGCTCGTCACGAGCGAGAGCTCGCCGCGTTTCATGAATTCCTTCACATCGGAGGCACGCGAGCCGCCGGGCGCGATCGTGAGGTAACGCTTAAAGTGATGCAACGCGCTGAGCGGATCCTTCATCTTGTCGTCGTAGAGCACGGCGAGCTTGTAGTGGATCTCCGCGGAGGCAGCGGAGCCGTCCAGCGCGCTCTCGTAGAGATTGATCGCGTGGAGGAAATCGCCATCCGCCACTCGAGCATCGGCATCTTTGATGGCTTGCGTGCCCTGCGGCGTAACCATCCGGTTGCACCCGGTAGCGGCAAGCAAGGCGAGGAACAGAAGCAGGCAGGACCTCGCCGCGTGCCAGCCAGGCAGCAGATATGTGGCGGCAGCCTTGTCACGTCGAACCATCGTGTCACCGTCCTTAAAACGATGGTGCGCCACCTTCAATGCTTTTTCATGGCGCTGCTGTTGGCCGCGTCGACAAACCTCCTCAACGCTGCGCTACCGCCCGGCGGAACCCATCGGCTCACCTTCCGCGATGTGGATGGCAACGATCTTTCCACGGCAGACGGCCACGTCACGATCATTGTCGTCGTGACACGCCGCAGCGAGGAGAAGGCGCGTCAGATTTCGCAGCTGGTGCCGGAGCACTGCATCGGCGATCCGAAGTATCGCTACATCACTCTCGTGAACTTCCAGAAGGGACTGGCACGGCCCGTTCAGGGCCTCACCCGGGCTATCATCCGCAACCGCCTCGATGCTGAAGCGAAGGCTCTGCAACCGAGGTACGCCGCGAAGAAGATCGCGCGCGACCCACGGCGCGACCTCTACGTTGTGGCGGATTTCGATGGCGCGGCCGTCTCGCGACTCGGCATGTCGCCGGAGTCGAATGATGTCGCGGTCTTCCTCTTCAACAGCAGCGGCAAGCTCGTGCAACGCTGGATCGATGTTCCGCCGGAGCCCGCCTTGGTCGATGCGCTCGAAGCGGCAGAACGGTAGCTCTTAATACCGCGGCACCGCTGGATCGATCTGCTCAGACCAGGCGTCGATTCCGCCTTCCAGGTTGTAGATGTTCGTAAAACCCGAGCGCTGCAGAATTTGCACGGCACGCGCGCTCCGGACTCCCGCGTGGCAGAAGACGACGACGTCTTTCGCGCGATCGATCTCGCCCGCGCGATCTTCCACTTCGCCGAGCGGGATGAGCTTCGCGCCGTCGATCTGCGCAAGCTCCAGCTCGTAAGGCTCTCGAACGTCGAGCAAGGTGAGCGGAGTTCGTGCGACGCGGCGGCGCTTGAGCTCCTGCACGGAGATCGATGGCAGGCGCCCCGCGCCGTTCGTCGCGACTTCCTGCGGAGTAGCGCCGCAAAACAGCTCGTAATCCTGCAGCTCGGTGATTGTCGGCTGTTCGCCGCACACCGGGCACTCTGGATCGCGCCGTAGCTTGAACTCGCGGAATTTCATCTTCAGTGCATCGAAGTGCAGCAGTCGTCCGAGCAGCGAGTCGCCTAGTCCGAGGATCAGCTTGATCGCTTCGATCGCCTGCATCATCCCGATGACGCCTGGCAGCACGCCCAGCACTCCGGCCTCCGCGCAATTTGGGACCGCACCGGCTGGTGGTGGCTCTGGGAACAGGCAGCGATAGCACGGTCCGCCGAGGTGCGGCGCAAACACCGTCGCCTGACCATCGAAGCGGAAGACCGAGCCGTAGATGTTTGGTTTGCGCGCGAACACGCAGGCATCGCTCGAGAGATAACGCGTCGGGAAATTGTCGGAGCCGTCGATCACAACATCGTAATGCTCGATGATCTGCATCGCGTTCTCGGAGGTGAAACGAGTCGGATACAGCTGCACCTCGACGTGCGGGTTCGCTTCGCGAATGCGGTCCTGCGCGGAGTCGAGTTTCGGCCGGCCGACATCTGACGTTCCGTGCAGCAGCTGCCGCTGCAGGTTTGATAAGTCGACAACGTCTGCATCAACGAGGCCGAGCGTTCCGACTCCAGCTGCCGCGAGATATAAAGCGGTTGGCGAGCCTAGACCACCCGCGCCGATGCAAAGTACCCGCGAGGCTTTCAGGCGCTTTTGCCCGGCAAGTGTCACCTCCGGCATGATGAGGTGCCGCGAGTACCGCGACCGTTCCTCGGCGCTGAAGTCGCTTTGCTGCGCGCGTGCGTCGTCGATGATGCTGTTGTTCATCTGCGCCCGCACGTTAGCACGCGTCGGAGACGCCTTGTAGAGGGGCTTGTATCAAGCGCCTGGCTTACGCGCCGGTGCCTGGCACAAGCACCGCTACAAGCTGCTGACCAGCTCCCAGTTGATCCCGACGATGCGGCGATCGGCGAAGCGCTTGAGCGACTTCGGAAATGCGAGATACCGCGCACCTTTACGCTCGCAGTAGTCCGCGACGCCGAACTCTGTCCCTGCATCCGTCGCCTGGATCGTCATCACTTTGTGATTCTTGATCAGCGACTGAAACTTGCGATCTGCCTCGGGTTTCTGCCAGAGATTGTAAACCTCGGGCGTTCCGCATTTCTCGATCACGACCGCGAAGCGCGCCGTCTTTACCTCCAGCACCTTCATGTCGCAGGGCTTGACCATTGTGCCGCCGTCGTCCGGCAAAAAAAAGTCCGCCAGAGAACTACGGCAAAGAGGATCAGACTACCGTTGCTGCATTCCTGCCCTGGCGGGGTTCGTAAGTCCGCAGTCCATAGCCCCTGACGGAGAGGGAAGGTTGGCGAAACTGCGGCGGGGCGCAATCGCCAAATCGCACGTCTGTCATGTCGAGCATAGTCGAGACATCCCGTTCGCACACGGTTCGGTCGGCCACGGGATTCCTCCACTGCGCTATGCTCCGGTCGGAATGACAGTGGGGCGGCGCGTTGACACATCTATAAGCTTCTGGTTGCATCGCGCGCGTGAAACCGCTGCTGCTGTTCTCAATCGTGATCGTCGCCACGTCGTGCACGACACTGGAGAATCGGCGCGATCTCTACCGCTCGCCGGCGGAAGGCTACGAGCGCTGGTATCGCCGGCCGCCGCCAACGCGTAAGCCTGCGGGTCCGCCCGTGCCGGCTAGTGAAGTTCCCGCGGGCGCGGTGGAACGCCACGGCGTGATTACGTTCCCCGAAGCGACGCTTCCAGCGGGCGACAGCGAGTAAACGAACTAGACAGGATTACCGGGATTGATGGGATTAACAGGATTCAGAATCCCGCAAATGCATTGAATCCTGTTAATCCTGTGTAGTTCGCAAGACGCCGCCGTGGTTAGGCGAACGGCATGTTCAGCTTGATGCGGGCGACGTCGGTCTTATCGACGAGCTGAGACTTCGCCATCTGCCGTTTGCGCTTCGCGCTCTTGTTCGAAAGGAGGTGACGCTTCGAGGCTTGGGAACGCAAAACTTTGCCGGTGCCCGTGATCTTGAATCGCTTGGCGACGGCTTTCCGGGTCTTGGCGCGGGCGATTGGCTTCGGCATAAGGCGCGGAAAATAGCGCACTTTGCCCGGGAGACAACCGCTTTCTCCTCGCACAAACCGCTCGCGTCCAGGCTAGCGAGCGCGCAAGCTCGCGCCATGCAAGAGCAGGCGCAGCGACCGCATGTCGTCATCATCGGCGGCGGCTTCGGTGGATTGGAAGGGGCCAAGAAGCTCGGCAGCCAGCCGCTCCGGGTGACGGTGATCGACCGCACCAACTACCACCTTTTTCAGCCGCTGCTTTATCAAGTGGCCACCGCCGCGCTGTCGCCGGCCGACATCGCCGCGCCGCTCCGCGCGGTGCTCACGAAACACGAGAACATCGAGGTCATGCTCGCAGACGTGAATTCGATCGACGTCAACGCGCGCAAGATCAGCACGGGCGAGCAGGAGGTTGCCTACGATTATCTGATCCTGGCGACCGGCTCGCGGCATTCATACTTCGGCAAGGATGAATGGGAGAAGCTCGCACCGGGGCTGAAGAGTCTCGAAGACGCGGTGGAGCTCCGGCGGCGCCTGCTGATGGCGTTTGAGTACGCGGAGAAGATTACCGACGAAGCTGCTCGTAAGGCGGCCATGACATTCGCGATCGTCGGCGGCGGGCCGACCGGCGTCGAGATGGCGGGGGCGATCGCTGAGATCGCTCGTTACACGCTGGATAAGGACTTCAAGCACATCAATCCGTCCGACGCCCGTGTCATCCTGATCGAGAGCGACGGGCGTGTGCTCTCTGGATTCCCCGAGGATCTATCGGCGAGTGCGCTGAAGCAGCTGCAATCGCTCGGCGTGGAAGTGATGACAGGCGTCCGCGCAGAGAACCTGACGGAGGAGGGCTTGGAGGTGAAGGGGCAGTTTATTCCTTCTCGCGTGAAGGTCTGGGCGGCGGGCAATACGGCTTCGTCCCTTGGTAAGCATCTGGGCGCACCGGTCGACCGGTCAGGACGCGTGATGGTGAACGACGATCTCACCATTCCCGGTCATCCGGAGGTGCAGGTGATCGGCGATCTGGCGAACTTTCCGCATCAAACCGGCAAACCGCTGCCCGGCGTGTCACCAGTGGCAATGCAGCAAGGCCGTCACGCCGCGGCAAACGTGCTGGCAATGCTCGATGGACGGAGGCCACAACGCTTCTGGTATTGGGACAAGGGGACGATGGCGACGATTGGGCGCAACAAGGCGGTCGCAGATCTGAGATGGGTGCACTTTAGCGGCTTCATCGCCTGGATGGCGTGGCTGTTCGTGCACATCATCTTCCTGGTCGGCTTCCGGAATCGTGTCGCCGTCCTGCTGCAGTGGGCTTGGGCTTACCTGACGTTCAACAAGGGTGCGCGGCTGATTACGCGGAACTTCCAGGCCGAGCTGCGGCCGCCGGCGTAGCACGCTAAAAATAACCACAGAGGTCACAGAGAACGCAGAGGCAAAGCCGAAGGGAGCACCAGTCTTTCCTCTTGCCTCCGTGTGCTCTGTGATCTCTGCGGTGCGTAAATCCGCTCCATGAAAACCCGCCACACGCTGCCCAATCTCCGCATTGCGGTCGTCGGGGCGGGCGCGATCGGCAGCTACTACGGCGGGAAGCTGGCGCACTTCGGGCGCGATGTGCACTTCCTGATGCGGAGTGACCTGGCGACGGTGCGCCGCTCGGGGATTCGCATCCGCAGCAAGCTGGGGAACATCCACGTGGCGAAGGTGAATTGCTACGACTCCACTGCGGAGATCGGCGCATGCGACCTGGTGATCATCGCGCTCAAAGCGACTGCGAACGCGGATCTCTTGCAGCTGCTGCCGCCGCTTCTGCACGAAACGACGATGCTGCTGACGCTGCAGAACGGGCTCGGCAACGAGGAGTTCCTGGCCGCGAACTTTGGCGGCGAGCGCGTGCTCGGCGGGTTGTGTTTCGTTGGGTTAAACCGCGTCGCGCCTGGCACGATCGAGCATTACGAGGGCGGACGGATCATGCTCGCCGAGTACAGCGGCTATCCGAAGCCGCGCACGCACGATATCGCATGGGAATTCAAACGCTGCGGAGTGGTTTGCACAGTGGCGGAGAACCTCGGCTTCGAGCGCTGGCGCAAGCTTGTCTGGAATATTCCATTCAACGGACTGGCTGTTACGGGGGGCGGAATCGATACGGCTGCGATCCTTCGTGATGACCGGCTGCGCGCCGCCGCGCTGACCTTGATGGATGAAGTGATCGCAGGCGCCAATGCCTGCGGGTTTGCGCTGCCGACTGCGGTCGCACTGAAGCAGATGAAAGCCACTGAGATGATGCGCGCCTACAAGCCGTCGACGTTGATCGATTTCGAAGGTGGGAAGCCGATGGAGATCGAGGCGATCTGGGGCGAGCCACTGCGGCGCGCGACGGCAGCAGGCGCGCAGATGCCGGCGCTCACATCAATGTATGCGCAGCTGAAGGAGCTTGAGGTCACGCGCAGCCGGGCAGGCGCAGCGTCGATCGCCACCAACCGATGAATGCGGCGCTGCGGATCGGTGTTCACAACCGCCAACGCAAGCTGCGCGTCGATGTGGCGGCGCTGCAGGTTTTCGCCGAGTCAGCGTTGCGTGCAGCGATGGCGACCAAGCCGCGACCGGCCAGTGTGTGGCACGAGCTCGAACAACTGGATGTGATGCTTGTCTCGGATGCTCGCATCGCAGCGTTGCACAAACAGTTCATGGACATCGCGGGGCCGACCGACGTGATCACGTTTCAGCACGGCGAAATCTTCGTCAGCATCGAGACGGCAAAAGCAAATGCGGATCGCTTTCACACAACCGCGGACGCTGAGGTCAGGCTCTACATCGCGCACGGCATCCTGCACCTGATGGGCTTCGACGACACGACACCATCTGCCGCGCGAACCATGGCAAAGGCACAGGAGCGTTTGGTTGCCGCAGCAGAGGCTGATCTCGCCAGGCGCTCGTCCGGTTGAAGTGAGGTCTCCCTATGATAGCGTCGTCTGCATGAGGGGGCAGGCGCGGCAGAGCAGGGGAGACGTGCCGCAGCCGCACGCGCAACTGCACGCCACGGAACCAGTTCTGTTTCGCCATGCCACGGCATCTGCGCTCGAGAGTCCTACGATTGAGCAAGAGACGGAGACGCGTGATGAGCTCGATCTGCCGTGGCAGGTGGTGGTGCATAACGACCCTGTCAACCTGATGAGCTACGTCACAATGGTGTTCCAGAAAGTGTTCGGGTTTACTCGCGAGCGAGCCGAGAAGCACATGCTGGAGGTCCACCAGGAAGGCCGCTCCATCGTCTGGACCGGTGTGCGCGAGCGCGCGGAGCTGTATGTTCAGCAGTTGCACGGCTACCTGCTGCTCGCCACGATCGAACGCGTAAGATAATGGAAATCCGCCGCCAGGGTGACGTGCTCGAGATCGCTGAGCTGGACCCGTTTTTAGCGGAGCTCCTGCGGCAGGTGCCTGACAGCACGAATCCGGAAAGCGACGAGTCGGCGGCGGCGCGCTTGTTTAGTTTGCCGGCGGTGGAAAGCGAGACCGAGCTTTGCTCCGAGTGGAAGCTGTACGTCGAGCCGGAGCTGCGACGGCTGTTTCAGACCGCCACGGAAACTGTCGCAGCCGATCTTCGGCAGTTGAACGGCACCGCCAAGCCCTTCGCCAACTGCACTCTGCGCATCCCGAGGAAACACGCCGAGGCGTGGCTCAGCGCCTTAAACCAGGCCCGGCTTGTGATCGCAGCGAAGTACGGCTTCACGGAAGCGGAACTATCGGATCACTACCGTTCGCCAATCGGATCGCGTCGGGACCTCGGCTTGTTCCAGGTCAACTTCTACGGTTTTCTGCAGGAGTTCATCCTGCAGGAACTGGAGTGACGCCGTCGGCTCTGCGCACGCGCGTGAGGCCGGCCATGCCTAACGAGCCCGACTACTGCGCTTGCCGCTGGCGCACCATCGACATCAGGCGCTGCTTGAGCACGTCGGAGGTCTTTTCCGGCTTCAGACTGAGCGCAAACGCTTCATGCAGATCGTAGCATTGCGCGATGAAGTCCTCCGCCTTCTGCGCGTAATCCTTGCGCGCTTTTTCGAACTCTTCCGTCTCCTCGGGTTCCAGCGCGCCGATCACATAGAGGCGGGCGCGGTTCTGGAATTCTTCAAAGCTCATCTCGCAGTTCCTTTAGGCCGTCGTAGATCTTTTTCAGGCCCAGTTCGAGCCGTGTCTTGACCGTGCCTAACGGTGTATTCGTTTTAGCGGCGATTTCGCGCTGACTCATTCCGCGAAAAAACGCGAGGTTGATCGCCTGCTGCTGCGCGGGCGGCAGGGTGTTGATGACGCGGCGCACGAGCACGCGCGTGTCACCGAAGGTGATTTCCTCCTCGGTGGCGTTGTGCACCCAGGCGTCGGGTTGCTGCTCGGTCTCGGTTTGCAGGCGTTCCTCGGCGCGGGCGTAGGCTTGTTTTTTCCGTAAGCCGTCGATCGCGCGACGCCGCGCCAGCGTGACCATCCAGCCGAGCGGTTTGCCCTTCTGGGCGGAGAAATTTTTCGCCTGGTTCCAGATCTCCATGAAGATCTCCTGGAGCAGATCGTCGGCTTCGGCCTCGTTATGGATGACCCGCAGGATGAGCGCCTTGATGATGCCGTTGTAGCGGTCGTAGAGCTGCGAGAGCGCCTCAGGGTCTTCGCGCTGGATCGCGTTCATGAGCTCGATGTCCGTCGGCGCGCCGGGTTCCAGCTCGGGAGCGGCGGCTGGCATGCGGCCGGCAGGCGCGCCATTTTTCGCAGGGGCAGTGCCCTCTTTTTCGGATGAATCGATCACGCGTCGTGGGAAACGGATTTACGCTGCGCAGCGGAGGGCGACCGCGCCGGCAGAATTGCCTAACGAGACGAATCCGAACAGCCTGAAAATGGACCACCGCATTTGAGGTATGCTGTTGTAGTGCGGGTCGCCCGGTTCGTCCACCGGTTTTGCGCATCGCACGGCGGCGCATAGCTCCAGGCCTGCGGAGCCGGTATTCTTCCGCCGCCCTGCCGAAATCGTATTGACCGCGCAAAGCGGAACACTACGATGCCGCGAACGCGCCTTTTTACGCTAGACGGACATGAAACGGACCACCTGCATCACCTGCCTCGCTCTTTCGCTGATCGCCTCCGGCCCAGCGATGCTGGCGCAGGACGCAGCAGCTCCGTTCCGGCGCGCCTCACCTTCTCCGGCAGAGGCGACGCCGGCACCCGATTCAGCCGAGACGCCACGGGAGGAAGACGAGGAGAAGAAGCAGGACGAGGAAACTCCGCGTCGTGCAGAGCCCGCCGCGACGCCGACGCCGGCTAGCGAACGACTCGTGCCGACACAGCCTTCGCCCGCTACGCCTGCGGCACCGGCATCATCGGATGCGGCTGCCAAGCAAGCGCCTGCCGCGAGGTCGTCGCGGCCAGGGCTCCAGATTGAGCCAGTGCGTCCGATCGAGCCGCGCGCGCCGGGTTCACGGCGCCCGCGTCCGCCGCAACCAGAAGGGGAAGACCGGCCGGACGATCCGCCGGCGCCAGCGCGCGCCTCGAAGCCGCGGGAACGCCAAGAGACGCCGGAGCGCGACGCCTCACCTCCGGAGCCGCAGCCGCAGCCGCGAACCGCCGCCGGCCGCGGCGCCGCGCTCGATTATTGGGACGACGATCCCGGTTCCATGGTGAAGAGCCTGGAGCGGAAGTGGCAGAGGGCGCTGGTCGATAAAGATGTGAAGACGATCGACGCGCTGCTTGCCAGAGACTTCGTGGCGACCTCGTCGACGGGCAAAGTTGGATCCAAGTCGACGCTGCTCAATGCGATCCGGCGCGACAAAAACGACTACAAATCCGCCGATGCGCGCGGCATGTCGGTGCGCATGCTCGGGCCTCGCGTCGCGGTCGTTACTGGCACCGCCACCGAGAGCGGCACCACGCCGGGCGGCCAGAGCTTCCGCAATTCGCGGCGCTTCACGGACACCTGGATGCTGCGCAACGGCAAGTGGGTTTGCGTCGCCAGCCAGGCGACGGAAGTGCCGAAAGGCTAGCGGTAGCAGGCTCGCGCTTTTGCGCGGCGAAGACGGCTTTGGCACATTGCGCGCGCGTATGATGTGCGCCAAGTGTTAGCCCATGTCCGCCGCCGCGCCTGAAACTACGTCGATTGACCCGCTCTGGTACAAAGACGCGGTCATCTACCAGCTGCACGTCAAGACGTTCCACGACAGCAACGGCGATGGGATTGGCGATTTCCGCGGGCTGATCGAGAAGCTCGATTACCTGCAGGAATTAGGGGTCACTGCGATCTGGATTCTGCCGTTCTATCCATCGCCGCTGAAGGACGACGGCTACGACATCGCGGACTACTACAGCGTTAATCCGAACTACGGAACGCTGCAGGATTTCCAGGCGTTCCTCGCTGCGGCGCACGAGCGCGGGCTGAAGGTGATCACCGAGCTGGTCATCAACCATTCGTCGGATCAGAACCCGTGGTTCCAGAAATCACGACGCGCGGCGCCCGGCACGCCCGAGCGCGAGATGTATGTCTGGAGCGAGACTCCCGATAAGTACACGCAAACGCGCATCATCTTTAAAGACTTCGAGACCTCGAACTGGGCGTGGGATCCAGTGGCGAAGTCGTACTACTGGCACCGGTTTTACTCGCACCAGCCGGATCTGAATTTCGACAACCTGGCGGTCCATGATGCGGTGGAGAAGGTCTGCGACTACTGGCTCGACATGGGCGTCGACGGCCTGCGGCTCGACGCCGTGCCGTACCTCTACGAGCGCGAAAACACCAGCTGCGAGAACCTGCGCGAGACGCACGATTACCTGAAGAAACTCCGCGCGCACGTCGACGCGAAATACGACGGCCGCATGCTGCTCGCGGAGGCCAATCAGTGGCCGGAAGACGCGGTCGAATATTTCGGTGACGGCGACGAGTCGCACATGAACTTCCACTTCCCGCTCATGCCGCGGATGTTCATGTCGCTCCAGATGGAGGATCGCTTTCCGATCATCGACATCATGGATCAGACGCCGGCGATTCCGGAGAATTGCCAGTGGGCCATGTTCCTCCGGAACCACGACGAGCTCACGCTCGAAATGGTGACCGACGAGGAGCGCGACTACATGTGGCGCGTCTACGCGAACGATCCGACCGCGCGCATCAATCTTGGCATCCGACGCCGGCTGGCACCGCTGCTTGCGAACAGCCGCCGCAAGATCGAGCTGCTCAACATCCTCCTGATGTCGATGCCAGGAACGCCGGTCATCTACTACGGCGACGAGATCGGGATGGGCGACAACGTCTACCTCGGCGATCGCAACGGCGTCCGCACACCGATGCAATGGAGCGCGGACCGCAACGCCGGCTTTTCGCGCGCGAATCCGCAGCAGCTGCTCCTGCCGATCATCATTGATCCGGAGTACAACTACGAAGCGATCAACGTCGAGAACCAGCAGAAGAACCTCTCGTCGCTGCTCTGGTGGACGCGCCGCGTCATCGCAATGCGGAAGAACTTCAAAGCCTTCTCACGCGGCACGCTCGAGTTCCTGTTCCCGGAGAACGCGAAGGTGCTCGCATTCCTACGCAGCTTCGAAGGCGAGACGGTGCTCGTGGTCGTGAACCTTTCGCGCTTCTCACAAGTGGCTGAGCTCGACCTCTCACGCTTCGCCGGGTGTGCGCTGATGGAAGTGTTCGGCCAGAATTATTTCCCCGCGATCAAAGACGCACCGTATGTCCTGACACTCGGCCCCCACTCGCACTTCTGGTTTGTTCTCGGACCGCAGCCCGAGTCGGCTACACGGCCCGCCGAGCGCGACGTGCCGACAATCCGAATGACGGCGGATCTCGCGACGCTCCTGAACGGCGATCAGCGCAAGATCATCGAGCGCGAAGTCTTGCCCGGCTACGTGCGCAATCGGCGCTGGTTCGGATCAAAGGCACGCAGCATCAGCGGAATGCGTGTGGCGGAGCAGGTGCCAGTCTCCGCGGAACCGGACGCAGCACGCATCTGGTTTGTCGAGGTGACGTATCGTGACGCCTCGCCGGAAACGTACACGCTACCGGTGCAGATCACGCGCGGAGACGCTGCGCGTGAGGTCGTACAGTCAGCGCCGCACGCGGTGATTGCACGCTTCGAAGGGCCTGAAGAGACCATCCTGCAAGACGCGGTCTGGGATTCGCAATTCCGCGAAGACTTGTTCCGGCTAATGGCCCAGCGGCAAAGCTTCGGCGGCAAAGGCGGGGAGCTTGCCGGCACGCCTGGTACAGCGCTTGCCAGTGACGGCACCGTCGCTTCGTCGCAAGTGCTCGGCGTGGAGCAGAGCAATTCGTCGATGATCTTCGACGGCAAATATTTCCTGAAGCTCTATCGCAAGCTGGAGGACGGCGTGAACCCGGACGTGGAAGTCACGCGGTTCCTGAGCGAGAACACCGGCTTCGCGAACGTGCCTGCGTTTGCAGGATCGATCGAATACCGCCGCGCCAAGGCGGAGCCGACCGTGATCGGTGCGATGCAGAGCGCGATC
>CADCTA010000076.1 GCA_902805675.1 uncultured Chthoniobacterales bacterium
AGCTTCAGCTCCTCGGTGCCGAAGGCGACGCGGTTGTAGTGAAACCGGAGCGTCGTTGCGCCAAGCTCCCGCTCGTCAATCGCGGCGGCGTCGCATTCGAGAAGCAGCTGATCGCTCTCCCGCGCGAAGTTGTCACTCCAGAGTCCCTTCTCCTCGCCGACCACGAAGTCGGCATCCTCGCCTGTCCGCGTCCAGGTAAACGGCGTCGGCGCATCGAGCCGGATACGCTTCTTGCCGAAGGCCAGCTTGCCACCTTGCAGCACGACCCAGAGCAGCGCGTAGCCGAGCGCCGCCGATGCGATCGACGTGAGCAGAGCCTCCCAGCGCAAGGAAGTCATCATCAGCTCCGGCACGATGAGGCTGGCCACCACACCGAGGGCGACGCCACCGAGCGTGATCTCGTCGGGGATGATGAAGTGCTCGAAGTCGATGAACGTGGCGGCGATCAGCAGCGAAACGAACACCCAGTAGGCGATCGCCACGTCCCACTCGAAGGTGAGCCAGACGGCGAGGAACATCAGGCCAGTGACCAGCTCGACCGCGAAGTAGCGAAAGGCGATGCGGCTGCCGCAATTCGCGCATTTGCCGCGCAACGCCAGCCAGCTGATGAGCGGCAGATTCTGGTGCCAGGGAATCTGTTTTTTGCACGCCGGGCAGAACGATCGCTTCGGCTCATTAACCGACAGGTCGAGCGGGAGGCGATAGATGACGACGTTCAGGAACGAGCCGACCACCGCGCCGACGACGAACGCGACGATGCTGAAAAAGAGCTCGTAGGCAGCAGGGCTCATCTTACGACAGCGTGGTCATTCTGAGCGGAGCGAAGCGAAGTCGAAGAATCCCGTGGCACACCTGGAGGTCTGCCGCGGGATCCCTCCACTTCGGTCGGGATGACATTGCGGTTCACGCGTTTAGCCGTCGATCGACACCCTGGCGGCTTTGCGCTGCATCAGCCACGCGATCCAGATGCAGCTTTCGTAGAGCAGATACATCGGGAAACCCATCGCCATCAGCGTAAGGATGTCCGGAGTCGGTGTGATGATCGCAGCGAGCACGAAGATCAAGACGACCGCGTACGGGCGCGTGTTTTTCATGAAGTCGTAGGTCAGCAGTCCGAAACGAACCAGAGCCAGCACCACGATCGGGAGCTCGAAGGCGAGGCCGAACCCGATCGTGAATCGCGTCACAAAGGAGTAGTACTCGCGCACCGTCCAGTTCGGCACCCAGCCCAGAGACTCGGCGTCGCGAAAGAAGAAGCCGATCGTCTTCGGCAGAAGCAGGTAGTAGCAGGCGAACACGCCGACCAGGAAAAGCGCGAAGCTCACGCCGATGGCCGGAAGCAGCAGTCGCTTCTCGACCGCGGTGAGCGCCGGGAGCACAAACTCCGCGATGAAATAAACGAGCAGCGGAAACGACAGCACGATGCCGGCGTAGAACGCGAGGCTGAACGAGATCGTGAACGAGTCGGTGATGCCAAGCGATTGCAGCGTGCGGATCTTTGGGTCCAGCAACGAGAGCGGCCGCTGCATGATGTGCGTGAGCGTGGTGCGAAACGCAAAGCAGACGATCATCGCGGCGAAAAGCGTGATCGCCATCTTCACGACCGTCCACCGCAGGTCCTCGAGGTGATCGATGAAAGGCTTCGCTGTCTCCGAATCCGGGATCTCGCGAAATTTGAAGAAGTTCCGAAGTGCCATGCGTTCCTAGCTCAAGGACAGAAAGCCACCCGCCACCAGCTTCGCGCACATGCTCAGCGTGTTCGCATCGCGTATCTCATTGGCCGCGATCATCTCGCGCAGCTGACGCGGGGTGAATGCCTGGCAATCGAGGATTGCTTCCGACTCCTGGTGCGCGTGACCTGCCGCGCCTGGCTGCACCGGTTGCGCGAGGAAGAAGTAGCTGTGCTCATCCGTAAATCCCGGCGACGTGAAAAAGTCGCCGAGCGGCACCAGCCCGCCGCCGATCGCTAGCTCATAGCCGGTTTCTTCGCGCATCTCGCTTAGTGCGACCGCTTCCATGTCGGCCACTTCACATTTTCCCTCATCATCGATCTGCCCAGCTGGCACCTCCCAGATGGTGGCGCGGATTGGAACCCGCTCCTGGCGGATGAGAACGAGGTTCCCCTCGGCGGTCAGCGGCGCGACGACGACGGCCGCCTTCCGGTGCACAACGGTCCAGCGGCGCCCGCCTTTCCGCGACGGCGTCCGCACGTGGTGCGTCACCACGCTCAGGTGCGCGCCGGCGTAATGTGCTTCTTCACCGATCATCTCCCAGCCGGGTGTATCCGGAAGGAAGCTGCTGAATTTCACGGCGGAAGATTAGGAGCGAGTGGGCGAAAAGCGAATACTTCCACGCGCGCGACTCGCCCTCGTTCATCTCACGCCGCCCCGCCACTTCGGACCCGTTCCAAGACAACGCTGATGTGTCTCACATCGGGGAGGATGAACTTCCGCAGTTCCAGGTGCACGCGTGCGAGCGGGTACGTGCCCAGCAGGTGAGCGGCGACAGCTTCGGCGAGCGTCTCGATGAGCTTGTACTCCGTGCGCCCGACCAGCCCCTTCACATCGCGGCAGACAGCCGCGTAATCGATCGTGTTCGCGAGTTGATCGTGCAGCTCGTCGAAGTTCTTCAGCGGCCAGAGCGCGATGGAAATGGTGAGGCGCTGAGGCTCCGCGCGTTCCTCGTCCGGAACACCGATCCGCGCGAAGAGCTCGAGCTCGCAGATTTCAATCCTGTCGCCCACGATCTGTTTAGACATCGTTCCGGAGCTGTCTAGCGGCGGGCATCTCGCACCGCCAACGAAAAACTGCATAACCGTGGCGGCCTCTCATCCACGCTCGAGACGCAGCGTACCCGCTGCGCCGCTGGTTTTTGGTCTTGAGTAGATTTTCTACGTCCGCAGTATGTGAACTTGTGACCCTCAATCTGCCGGCTGCCACTACAGAGCAGGCGCATCGCTTTGCGACCACGCGGTGGAGCCTTGTGCTCTCGTCGGCCGGCACCGCGCACGACACGGATGAGTCCCACGAGGCGCTGGGACAGCTTTGCCGGTTATACTGGCGACCGATCTTCGCCTTCATCTACCGGCGTGGTCTGTCACTCGTCGACGCGCAGGATCTCACGCAGGAGTTTTTCGTTCGGTTGCTGAACGGCAAACTGCTGCAGAAAGCGGTCCCAGGCCGCGGCCGCTTTCGCGCGCTCCTCCTCAGGGCATTGCAGAACTTCCTCATCGATACGCACGATAAACGCTCCGCCCAGAAGCGGGGCGGCGGCTTGGAGTTCGTCTCGTGGGATGACTGGATGGCTGAGGCGCCGTCGCATCTCACCGTCCCGGTGCAAGCAATCGAGTCGTGGTCCGCGGAACGCGTCTTCGACGTCCGCTGGGCGGCGACGATCGTGGAACAGGCACTGCGCGCATTGCGCGAAGAGTGTGAGATCTGCGGTCGCGGCAGACTTTTCGATGCTTTGCAGGGCACGCTCGCCGCAGACCGAGGCGACACTTGTTACCCTCAGCTCGCGGCGGAGGTTGGTTTGCCAGACGCTGAGCTCAAGCGAGTCGTGCAGCAGCTGCGTGGCCGCTATCGCGCACTGCTGCGCCGTGAGGTGGCGCTGACCGTCGAAACCGAGGCGGAAGTGGATGATGAGATCCGCTACCTTTGCAAGGTGCTGGCCAGCAGCGCTGAGTAAGCGGTTATGAAGTGGGATGGCATCTCGGATTCGCCGGCGCCGTCCCTTCAGCGGACTGCCGCCTGTGAGGCCTGCGGGAGTGAGGCACGTCTGGAGGGCGGCTCGTGCGTCAGCTGTCTGCTCCTCGCTGCGCTGGACGACGCCGAGGAGACGCCCGGGCCGGAGAACCTGCAGTGGGTGCTAGCCGGCTGCGAGGTGCGCGAGCAGCAGTGGAAGCTCGGCAACTACCAAATCCTGGAAGAGATCGGGCGGGGCGGCATGGGCGTGATCTACCGCGCCCGGCAGCGCTACTCCAAGCGCGTCGTTGCACTGAAGCGCGTGCTGAGTTATCACGGCGACTCGCGCGAGACGCTCGAACGCTTCCGTCGCGAAGCCGAGGCCGCAGCCAGCCTCGATCACCCGAACATCCTGCCGATCTACGAAGTGGGCGAAGCGGACGGGATGCCGTTCTTCACCATGAAGTACGCGGCCGGCGGCAGCCTCTCGCGCGCCGCGGCGGTTTTGCGAGCTGACCCACGCGAATGCGTGCGGCTCATGGCGAAGGTCGCTCGGGCGGTCGCGTATGCGCATCGGGAAGGGCTGCTGCATCGCGATCTTAAACCGGGAAACATCCTGCTCGATAGCCGCGGCGAACCGCTCGTCATCGACTTCGGGCTGGCGAAGTGGATGGATGCTGACGCGGATGTCACGCGGAGCCTGGCGATCTTCGGCACGCCTGCGTTTATCGCGCCGGAGCAGGCGCACGGGTCGCGCTCCGCCGTCGGCCCGGCGGCGGATATCTACAGTCTTGGCGCGGTCCTCTTCGACCTGCTGGCGGGGCGGCCGCCCTTTCTCGGCGATCACGCCATCGCCGTCATTCGCGACGCGGCGGAGAAAGGTGCGCCGAAGTTGCGGTCGATCGACCCGAATATCGATCGCGACCTGGAAACGATCTGCGGGAAGTGTCTCGAACGCGAACCGGACGCGCGTTACGGCTCGGCTGCCGAGCTTGCTGAAGACCTGGAACGCTGGCTCGATGGGCGGCCGATTCGCGCTCGCCGCACGCCGTTGGTGATGAGGTCGGCGCGTTGGGTTCGGCGCAATCGCGTCCACACCGCTACCTTCATCTTGTGCATCCTCATCGGCGGCGCTGCCGTGACCCGGCAGATGCAAGGTAAGCGGATGCAGGGCGAACTAACCGCCCGCGCCGCGGCCCAGCACTCGGTGCAAGTGCTGCCTTTCCTCGATGTGGACAACGCGCAGCCATGCACTGACTGGACGACGAGGCTGGCGCAGGAATTTCGGCAGCACTTGCAGACGTTCGGACCCGCAACGGTGCACCTCCTGGGCGAAGGACCACACCGGGAGGCAGGCACTGGCGCCGACGGAGCCGGAGGACCGTATCGCACACTCCTCTCCGGGACGATCCGGCGGGTCGATGGCCAGATTCGCATCTCGTTGCACCTGCTGAGGGGCAGCGACCGCGCGCCGCTGTTGCACGAAGTCGTCATGGCGGACGCAAAGGGCGCCGCCGCCGCCGTCTCTCGCCACGTGGGGCGCAATGTCTACTCAATCCTGTCCACGGCCGACCTAACCACAGTGACACCGCCCACTTCGGATCCGGGTCTCCTTGCGCCCGATGCGCGCAGTTTCATCCAGCAAGGCCTCGAGCTGGCCAGCCGCCGCGGAGGATTAGATCTGGACCGGAGCATCGCTTGCCTCGAGCACGCGATTGCGTTGCAGCCCGGCTCCTCCGCGGCACACGCCGCACTCGCCAGAGCGCTCGG
This sequence comes from uncultured Chthoniobacterales bacterium, assembly GCA_902805675.1. Classification (GTDB taxonomy): domain Bacteria; phylum Verrucomicrobiota; class Verrucomicrobiia; order Chthoniobacterales; family UBA10450; genus JACCTI01. The sequence goes on from CADCTA010000076.1 coordinate 5,454, forward strand.
CTACAAGATCGCCTACCGCACGACGCAGGAGCCGCTTGAGCGCGCACTCGAAGCGGCGCGGCAGGCAGTGGCGCTCGATCCCCGGTCGGGGGACGCGCATCTCGACCACGCCGCTGTGCTTTACCACGCCGGCCGGGTGAGCGAAGCGATCGAAGCGAACAAGGTTGCGCTCGAGCATTCCCCATCGGCGCGGCGCAGCATCCGCCTGATCTCTAACATCTATGATGCGATCGGCCGGCCGGACCTGGCGACGGCGTGGTTCACGCTCCCCATCGGCGGACAGCCCATTTTCGCAGGTCCGAGTGCTCATATCGGCGACTGCCACGCTTACATGCTGCAAGATGACCGGGCCGAGGCGGCGTACCAGCACTACTTCAAGCTGCATCCCGAGCAGCCTGAGGGTTGGATGGGTCTTTGCCGCCTGCATCTGTTGAATGGCAGGACCCATGAGGCCCGCCTCGTCGCGCAGCAACACAGCAGCAGCTATCGCGACTTCACCTACGCGGTTCAGATGGAGGCGCAGGTTGAGTTTTTCGGCCGGGACTTCGCCAAAGCGGAGGAATTGTATGCGCGGCTGTATGAGCGAGATCCGTCCGGAGGCAGAAATTTTTATGGCGGCGTCGCCTTTGCCTCAGCGCTCGGTCGCATCAGATCCGGGAGCGACCCTGCAGCCGGCAAGAAGCTTCTGGAGGAAGCACGGGAAAGCGAGCTCAGAGGGCTGCGGAATGCAGCCGAGCGACCACTGCCGTTTTACCATCTGGCAGCGATCGAATCTTCGCTCGGCAACACCGAGGCCGCGTTGCACCACCTCGCGGCCGCGACGAACGCAGGGTGGATCGATTACCGTTCGATGGCGATCGATCCGCGTTTCGACGCCATACGTGATGAACCAGCCTTTCAACACTCCTCTTCCACAATGAGGCGCCGCGCAGAGGAGCTGAAACTCAACTGGTCGCGCATCGAGTCTGCACGTGCACAAACAAACTAAATATGCCTAACGAACACGGGAAGCGTCAGTGGAAAAGTGGCACGGAGCATATCCGGGAGAAGCACGCTGGCGTGACCGCCGTGCTTGCACGTGCTGCCTACGATCGGGGATATCGCGCACGTCTCCTGAACAGAAATCAAGAAGTCGCTCGAGCCGCCTTCAATGAAGAAGGCGGCTTCGAGAGTCTGCCGCCGGACTTTAACCTGACCTGCTGGCAACGCGAAGGCACAGACGATACCTCGACCGATAACGTCGTCGTTCTACTGCTGCCCGCGCCATACGAGCTCCCGCCGGGTGGAGAACCTTCACAACCCGATACGCAGCAGTATTGGCGCTGCACCTACGAGCCTTACCTCGAGAGCTGATGACGGCGCGGCCCGGCCGAGCTGCGGCCTCCGCGTGAAGTACGGCACATCGAGGCGGTAAATAGCAGCGATCTCCGCGCGCCGAATGGATCGCGGCACCCGCGTGGATCGGCAAAGTCGCGCGATGGACAGCAAACGCGTAAACGGCGACCGCAGCGCCTTCGGGTGCATCGAGTGCTCGGCGTACTTCGAGTAGGCCACCGTAGCTCGTAATAACGACCGCCAGCGCGTGCGCTCGAGCTCCTCGAGCTGCCCGTCGAATGCTCGCGCACGAGCGTCGGAGCTGGTGAGAAACGCCTGGAGGTGGGCATAGCCGCGCTCGAGCTCGGTTCGAAAATCAGCCACTCGGCAATCCATGTCGCGGAGCATTGGTTGATGCAATCCGGGCCCGCCGCACAACGGGCTGCTCCGGTATTCGGCTCCAGGCTCGCCATCCGGCAGTGGCACAAAGCCGGTGTCCAAGATTGCCTGTGATGACGACCATCCCGCTTCCGGGGGTGGTTGATGGAAGAGCGTTTCCGCATCGACGAGCATCGGGTGTTCTCCCGCTGCGATCAGGTTTCCGCGGTGGCAGTCGACGGCGCGAAAGCGCGTAGCCAGATAGATCATTGCGCCGAGTCGCCGGTAGAAACGCCGCACTGCGCCGATGGTCTGACAGGGCCGGTGCGTAGCGGCTTGCTGCCAGCAGTGCGTGCGCCGTGAGAAACTGGCGAGACAACGAAAACGCGGCTGGAAGCCTGTCTCGTTCAGCCAACCCAGCGTATCAAACCACGCCGCCTCTCCATGCCCTGATCGCGGCTTGTAGAAAAGGCGCATCGCGCCGAACCGCACCTTCATCACGGTGCGGCCACCGCGGTGCGGATCTGACAATCCAGCCCGCACATCGCTGACGAGACCGAGCTTCTGCCCGCCCGTCAGCTGGCGCTCGATCTCAGGTCGATCGCGCTCGAGTCGACGCAGGAACTCCGCTGTCGCGGCCACCCAGTCACGCACAAGTGTCACCCACACGTGCGCGAGTGCTGGAAATGTTCGAAACAGCTCGCGCATCGTCTGCGCTGCTGATGTTGCGACAGGGCCGCTCTCCCGCTGCTCTGCCGACAACCGCAGCGTCGACGTCGCAAGCAGCCGCGCCTGCAAATACACTGCCGCCGACGGCGCAGTGATCGCTGCAAGCCGCGCGTGCAGGTAACGTTCAAGACTGCGATGCGCGCGGAGGGCGAGCTGCGCACGCTGCCGCTTCGGCACCCGCCGGGCGAGCTGCGCTCGTGCGCAGGCCGCGCCCGCAGCGCACCACTTGTCCAGCGCTCCACCGGCACGTTCCCCCCGGAGGCGCGAGGCTGCGGCGAGCAGCTGTGCTATTTCATTTGCGAACGTGGCCGTTTGCTTCTCCTCGCGGACCGACCGCGCACCTTTCATTCGCCGAGCGCTGCGATGAGATCACCCATGAAATTGATCGGCCGCGCCGGCCCAACCGAAAACGCCCATGCCGGCGGTTTCCACCTGTCAGCCAAGTGCCAATACGAATCCGGATCGTGACGGAATGCACCTTCGATCACATCGCCGACGATCTGGGATCCGACGGGTCCGAGGCGGTCGCCGCAATACGGTTCCATCTCGGCTTCGCGCAGGATGTAATAGAACAGTGGCGTGTCAGCCACCAGGCCACTCTCGGCCAGGATCGTGCCGGAGCGATCGCCACCTGCCGTTTCCGTGGCGCCGGTCAGCTGCTGAGCCGTCAGCATTTTCGCTTCTAACCCCAATTGCCGCACCAACGCCTGACCCGACGGCAGGCGCATCGACGCTCCGCGTTGCAAAGTCCGCACCGGCAACGCGAAGGGTTGGCCATGATGCGACCTCGGCGTGCTTCCCTCTGCGTTGACGCGCGTCGCATGCGCGGCCGTTACCGCACCGAGTTCAGGTGTGATGCGGGTGTCGATGCCGAAGGCTGGCGCGGGAGTGAACCCTCCGCGATGGAAGAACCGCTTCCAATCTATCCTCAACTCAGAGGAGAGCGGCTCGACCGCCCACCGCGGGTCAGCGAGATCCCTAAACGTGAATGCCGGCGCGGAATTCAACCGGTACTTCGGCCGCACCATGCTATGCCCGAAGCGAAAGACGGCTGCGGAGAACTCGATCGGGATGAAGAATTTGCCGCGCGGCCATTGGAAGCGAGGGCCGGATGTCCGCACGCGCACCGCAACACTCGGATCCAGAAGCTTCGGCAGGAAATCATTCCGAATGAGCCACTGGTATTGCCAGCGGACGAGGCGGGCCGCTTTGTTGAACGGCGTCCCGTCTTCCTGCTCTACTTCCGGTATGCCGCAGCCGAGGCGCTGATCGATCGCCGCGTTGTGCAATCGCATGAACAGCACATGCAGTTGCAGCACGATCACGTTCTCCAGGTTGCGGAGATCGGGTCGCGCAAGCCGCGCGGTTTGATCGCCTGTTCGCTTGTAGCGTTCGCCTCGCGGCAAGTCGCAGTTGTTCACGATCCGGAAGCGCTCCGCTCCTTTCTCGCCCGCGTAGAGCTCGGGCGATCTCTCAGGTCCACCACCATAAACGTGGTCGAGGTCGAGCCACGGTGTCCGCGCGTTAGGAATTTCCTCGGCCTCGCATTGCCCACACTCCGCGAACGGCACGCCGTCGAAGCTGAGATCGTGCGCGATCAGCTGACCGAAGTACGTATAGCCGGCGGCGATTCTGTTGGGACCGAACTTTCCTTCGGAGTCACCCTCCTGCAGCAGGGAATGCCCCAGCTGCTCGAGCTTCTCGAGGTATCCCGCATCCGGCGGATTGCCGGCGGCAAACATCCGTCCGAAGTAGCCGTTGGTTCCGCTCGCGACAGGGAGGTCCACGGCTGAGGAAAAGATCAACGCCGCGGTGCGTCGCTGCTCCGCGGTCAGCCGACCCGGAACCGCACGTCGCGAATCACCTTGCTGCCGAAGCGCTGCTTCAGCTTCCGGAGGATCTCGACCTTCGAGATCGTCTCGAACTGATAGTGCAACGCCGGTTGCAGCACGCGCACCGAGAGAACGCCAGCCTTCAAGCTGAACGGCATGGAATGCGACGCGATGAACTCACCCACGATCTGCTTCCACGCGTCGATCACCTCGGTCTCCTGCAGCCGCTCGCTCAGCCCGAGCTGTTGCATCAGCTTCGGCAGGAGATCGCCTGGCGCGTGCCAGCGGTCTGAACGTGGCTTGCGATCGGGCAGCCCGCGCCATTCGGCGATGGTGGCAGCACGAAGAGCAGCGTTCATCGCCGTGTACTACGGCGAATCAGCGGCAAAAAACAGCGAAAAAACGCCGCGTCTCCGGCAGCAGAGCGGCTAGTACTTCCGCCGCATGTTGCTCGGCAGAATGTTGAGCTCCGTCCGGTACTTCGCGACCGTCCGGCGGGCGATGGGGATGCCGCGCTCGCTCAGGATCTCGACGATTTCCTTGTCGCTCAACGGCGTGTTGCCGTCCTCGCTCTTCACGAGATCCATGATCGCTTCCTTCACGCTCGTGTTGCTCATCGCCTCGCCTGACGAGGTCTGATAGCCGGGCGTGAAGAAATACTTCATCTCGAACACGCCCTGCGGCGTGGACATGTACTTGCCGGAGATCGCACGGCTCACCGTGGTCTCGTGAACGCCGACGGCGTCTGCGATTTGCACCATCGTCATCGGCTTCAGGTGCGCGGAGCCCTGGTCGAGGAACTCGCGCTGACGCGAGACGATCTGGTGCGCGATGTTTGAGATGGTCTGCTGCCGCTGGTGGATCGATTTGATGAGGAATTTACCGCTCCGGATCTTGTCGCGGATGTAATCCTTCACCTCGCTGCCGCTACCGTCGCCGGACATAATGTCCTTGTAGGTGTTGCTGATGCGCAGGTGCGGAATCTGTTCGCCGTTCAGGCTGATCTGGTACTCGCCGTCGATCTTCTCAACCGTCACGTCAGGTAGCACGTAATTCTGCGGCGACTCGGCAAAAATTTGTCCGGGCCGCGGATCGAGCTGCGCAATGTTGTTCGCGCACTTCTGCACCTGCTCGGCGCTGAGGCCCATTTTGCGGGCGATCTCCGGGAAGCGGCGCTTGCCGAGATCCTGCATGTGCTCGGCAATGATTTTGTATTCGAGGCTGTTGCCTTTGCCCTCACGCTTGAGCTGGATGAGCAGACAGTCGCGCAGGTCGCGCGCGCCGACGCCAGGAGGATAGAAGCTCTGGACCAGCGTGAGGATGTTCTCGAACTCTTCCTGAGGGATGCCGGTGTTCATCGACATGTCCTCGGGCGACGATTGGAGAAAGCCGCTGTCGTCGATGTTGCCGATGATCACTTCGGCCGTCTTGCGATCCATCGCATCGAGCGCCGTCTGGTTCAGCTGCCCCATCAGGTGCTGCTGGAGCGTTTCCTGTGTGGCGATGGAATCGAGGAAGAACTGGCGCTTCTCCTCATCGTCCTGCGAGCGGCCGCTGTAGCTGCTCGACTGCGCCATGTAATCGCGCCATTCGTCGTCGAGCTTCGCGAGCTGATCGAACTCCTCTTTGAACTCTTGGTCCGCCTCGGTTTTGGTGTCGTCGGCGGCGGCTGTCTCGGAGCCGGTCTCATTCGAGAGCTCCTCCAGCACGGGATTCGTCTCCATCTCCTGCTGCACCAGATTGCGGAGCTCCAGGAGCGGCGCCTGCAGGATGAGCAGACTTTGCTGCAGCTGCGGGGCAAGAACCTGCTGAAGCGAGAGGTTCTGCGATTGATGCATCCCGGGGCCGGCCATATCTGAAGGAGGCTACGTAGTAACCGGCTCGCAAGGCAAGCAATTTTCACGCCGTCAGCGGGCGATTTTCGCCGGACAGCTTGAGCGCCCGCAGCTACTGGCACCTGCTCGGCGGGGAACACGTCCTGCTACGTGGAGTGGGCAAGCTATGAAACGATTCGTTTTCGCGGCAGCAGCCATCCTGGCGTGCCACGCTTCAACTCAAGGTCAGGCGGTGCCCGCGAATGCGCAGCAGGACCAGCAGATCATCGCTCTCGCGAAAGAGCTCCAGGTGCAGCAAGCTGCCATCGCCGAGAATCAGGCGAAGATAGAAGCGAAACTCGCCGCGCTTGCCGAAGCGCTGCGCATTGCGCGCATCTACACGAGTCGCAGCGGCCAGGGCGGCGGGAACAACTAATATGCGCGCGATCATCCCTCTTCTTCTGGCGCCTCTCGTCATCTCTCTCAGCTCCGCGGTCGCACAGACACCCGTCGTAGTTCAACCAGCTACGCCAGCAGCTGCTCCGGGCGCTGCCGCAACTGCGCCTGCTGCTTCTTCAGCGGCCGCGCTTCAGCTACTCCAGGCGATGAAAGCTGTGAACCAGGAGACCCTGACGAAGCAGGCCGCAACCCTGCAACAGCTCGACGAACTGCAAAAAGCCGCGGACCAGATTAAGATCCTCGGCAAGCGCGGTTAGTGCGCCAGCCCGCAGAGCACGGCTGCCTCACCTGCGCCGCAGCGGCACACAGTGTGCGGAGCTGCTGTCGCCGGTCTGCTACTTTTTGTTCTTCGGCTCTACCTTGCGATAGAGCGTAGCCATGCTGATGCCGAGCATGCTCGCCGCCTTCTCGCGCGAGCCGCCCGCGTGCGCCAGCGTTGCGTCGATGTAGCCGCGTTCCTGTGCCTGGATGAACTCGTCGAGAGTCTGCCCCACCGGCATTGCAGCGATGGCCTTTTCGGCTTTGTCGCCCGCCGCATGCTCGATGATTTGCGGCGGCAGATCTGTCTGCAGAATCATGTCCTCGTCACACAGGGCACATGCGCGCTCGATTGCGTTCTCCAGCTCGCGGACGTTGCCGGGGTAGTCGTAGTGGCAAAGAATATCGACCGCCTTCGGATCGATCTTCTTCGGTTCGCCGCCGGTCGCGCTCGCCTGCTTCTGGAGGAAGTGGTTCACGAGCAGCGGGACGTCGTCGAGTCGATCGCGAAGCGGCGGGATCTCCACCGGGATGACGGCGAGGCGGTAATACAGATCCTCGCGAAACGTGCCGTCTTTCATCTTCGGCTGAAGCGCTTCGTTCGTCGCTCCGACCACGCGCACATTCACTGGCGAGCTCTTATTGTCGCCCACGCGTCGCACTTCACGCTCCTGCAAAACGCGCAGCAGCTTGGTCTGCAGCGACGTCGCCATTGAGTTCACTTCGTCGAGAAAGATTGTGCCGAGGTTCGCTTCTTCGAAAAGGCCGCGCTTGTCGGCTACCGCTCCTGTGAACGCGCCCTTTTTGTGGCCGAACAACTCCGACTCGAGCAGATTCTCCGGCAGCGCGCTGCAGTTGATCGCCACGAATGGATGGTGCTGGCGGTTGCTGTTGAAGTGCAGTCCACGCGCCACCAGCTCCTTACCAGTGCCGCTCTCACCCTGGATCAACACGGTGCTGTCGGTATCCGCGACTTTGTTAATCAGGTTGTAGACCTGCTGCATCTTGCGGCTCGTGCCGACGATGTTCTCAAAGCGGTAGCGATTCTTGAGTTCCTTGCGGAGGTAAACGTTTTCGCGCAACGCAGCCTGGTAATCGAGCGCGCGCTGCACTGTCATCTGCAGCTCGTCGATCTTGAACGGCTTCGTCACGTAGTCGTAAGCGCCCATCTTCATCGCCTCGACTGCGGTCTCGACCGAGGCGTACGCGGTGATCAAAATGACCGCCGTCTGACGATGATGCTCGCGAATATGCCGCAGCACATCGAAGCCGGTCATCGTCTCCATCTTGATGTCCGCGATCACCACTTGCGGCCCGATTGCGTCGAGTTGCTCGATCGCGCGCGGAGCGGAGTTGAACGGGAAAACCTGATGCCCCTTTTCCCGGCAGAGAGTCACGATGACCTCAACCATTGCCGGCTCGTCGTCTATGATGATGATCTTCGCCATAATCGCAGGGCGGAGAATAATTTCAGATTTGAGAAATTGAAAGCAGAAACGAGAAGCCGCTTCGAGCGCCTGTTTACAGGGCACCGTCTAACATTCGCCAGCTGATTTTCTCATCGTGAGAAATCACCGCCTCAAGCATCTCCTCCAGCGCACCGTGCCAAGGCACCGCGATCAGATCTGCGGTGAGGCCGGCGCAAATCCGTTCAAGCGCGTGGTGCTGACCGAGAGCTGCCGCGCCGTTAATTGTGACGAGCTCCAATAGTTCGTGCGAAGAAAGTGTCTCGGTTCGCGCAAGCTGCCGCAGCTCAGCGAAGAGGCTTAAGTCGTGATTGCTGGCAAGGCTGTCGGTTCCCAGACAGATGTTGAACCCGAGCGCGCGCAGCTCCGAGAAGCGAAAGCGCGTGTGGCCGAAGTATGCGTGACTGCGAGGACAATGCACGACGTGAAACTTCGGCCCTCTTGCGAGCAGCTGGAGATCTTCGGACGTGAGTTCATTGAGATGCGCGACGATCCAGCGTTCGTCGAGGATGCCGAGCGCGTGCAATAACCCGAGCGGCGTTGCGCGGCCGCAGTCGTCCATCGGGCGGCCGATCCTTTTCATGAAGTCGAACAACGCACCCCGTGCATCGAGAAACATCTCCATCTCCTAACGCGACTCGGCGAGATGAGTTGTGAGACGCAGGTCGCGGTGTGCTCCGGTTTCCGCCGCCTCAGCGTAGAGCGACGCTGATGCGTTGAACAGCGCGCGTGCGGTGCAACCCCGAGGCCGCCGCGCTACTGGCCATCGCGGAAAGCAGCTGCCATCGCCTTGTACGCTGCCGTCGCAGAAACAGGCGCGCGCACATCGATTAGCTCCGCAAACCACCACGTGCGCAACGGCGGCGGCGGCATGCCTGCGAGCAGTTCCGGAAAAGCCTCCAGGTTTGCGATCGTTGTCGTCCCAAAGTGGCCGCTTCCGCGAAGCCGTCCGCGATCGATCGACGATAATGGTCGGGCTGCAGCGAAGCTTTCCGTGCGTTGATCTCCCGGATCCAGCCGGTGAATGATCGCTGCGGCGCAATCGTTCCGCGGAGCAGCGTCTAATCGAGATGGCAGTGCGCATTGATCAAGCCCGGCAGCAACGCGCGCTCGCCGAGATCGACAACGTCACCCGTGTCCAAGCTCGCACGTCACGCCATTGCCCGACGTCGACGATCCTGTTCCCCGGCCACCACAACACCGCGGTCCTCAATCGGCCGACCACCATGGTCACGATGCCGCGCGCGCGGATGATCATGCGCGGTCGATGGCGGTTACTCCGCCGAACCTTTCACAACTTTCCGCGCTTCGGCCACGAGAAGGTTGCACGGTTCCTGGCAGAGCAATGGAATCACCGGCTCGCCTTTTCCCATCTGATCGTGCGCAGGATCGAACTTCGTTTCTGGGAGCAGCGTTGAGGGCGGAGCGCCCTGTATATCGCGGTCCCAGCGAATCGTGCGCAAACATCCACCGTCGGACCGGCAGAAGCTGCCCACGAGCTCATTCGCCTGCTCGTCGGTGATCTTTGCGGTGACGCGATACATCCCCGTCTGACGCTCGAGCGTCTCGCGAAGCGGCGTCGTCTTCAGCGTGCCTCGGCGCCAGGCGACGTAAGCCGGTATTCGACCGGGATAAAAAAGATCCAAGGCCACACGCACCGCCGTCACATCGGCAAGCATCAATGACCACCCGTGCCGCAGGTTCGGCGCCGTCTTCAGCGGCCGGTAAACTCCCGCGTCGTCGTATTGCGCGATCGCGACCGCCGCCTCGGCGTCGCGATAAACTGCGAGATCCTCGCGGTTCACATCATCGCGATGACGTAGCGCGAAGGCGCCTTCAGCAGTGCGATCGACGAATATCTGCCCGATCCGGCACGGCAGGGTCCGCAGCCACTCGTCCGCCGCGCTTTGCCGCGATTGCTGCGGCACTGATTCGGTCACTTGAACGACTCACCCATGAGCAGGGCGACACGCTCGAGCACTTCGCGATCTTCCTTCGAGAACGCGTTCAACTTGTCGCTTTCCGCCGTGATCACGCCGACGACCTTGTCCGATCGGCTGATGATCGGCACCACGATCTCCGAGCGCGTGCTGTTGAAGGTGGGCAGGTAACGCTCGTCCTTGCTCACGTCGCCAACCACGATGGTTTCGCGCGACTCAACCGCCGCTCCGCACAGCCCCTGCGTCGCTGGAAATCGCTTGTAGCACGGCGGCTGATCACCGCTCCCGGCGACGATGCCGAGCTCCTGGCGTGCGAGTTTGTAGACGCCGACCCAACGCCAGCCGCGAGCGTCGCAGATCATGTCCGCCATCTGCTTCACGTCGTCGGTGCCTTTCCCGCCTGCCAGGATGAACGCCCCGAGCTCCTGCAACATTTTCAGCGTAGCTGGATCCTTCACGCGACTAACCCTCGCGCAAAATTGTCCGAGATCGAATGCTGATCGCGCGCAAAGCTTTCGACCTGCTCGACGATCACATCCGCGAAGCGCGCGTCGGTCCCGATCGCGCTCGCGTAGTACAGCGAACGCCCGTGCAGATGATGCGGGTTGTGGCGGAACACTTCGCCCGCGCGTTGCCGCTCTGAGGCCGAGCCGGAAGGTGCGGCCTCGATCCCGAGCAGCACCGGAATGTCTTCGTAACTGTGCAGCCCGTCCGCGATGAAGAACGGCACCACAACGACATGCGGCGTGGTGGTGAGCTTCGCCCAATCGGAGATGAGCGGCGCTTCTTCCATGTAAGTGTTCAGCACCGCGGCGTAGCGACCGAGCTGGCGGATCGCTTCCACTTCGCGCTTCGCCGCGATGGCGCTGTTGTCGTTCAGGTTCGTGCCGTGGCCGACGATCAGCAGGCTCATCTCGCTTTCCGGCACGCCCGGCGCGACTTCGCGCGCGCGCTCCAGGAGCAGCTCGGTCATCGACCGATGGTTGCCGACAGGCTCGCAGAAATTCCACACCTGCCCATCGATGCGCTCGGTCGTGCGGCCACTCAGCTCGAGCTCCCGCGGGATCACGGTCTGCGTGAAGTAGCCTTCACTGATGAAATTCGGCACCACGTAAACTTCCTTGATGCCGCCCTCCTGAAACATCAGCAACGCGTCGCGCATGCTTGGTTCCTCTTTCCAGAAGCAACACTGCACGTCACCAAAGATGCCGCGCCGCCGAATCTCAGCTGCGTGCGAGAGGCTCGGCGCACTCGAATCTGGGTTCACGGTCGAGCCGTGACCGACGATCAATAAACCGGAGCTGCCGAAATCCGAAGCCATCGGCCAAGCTAGAGCCAGCATTCCGCGCTGTCATCCTGAGGCTGGCGCAGCGCGCCGAAGAGCCTGTCCTGAGCATGTCGAAGGAACCTCGCGCGGGCCGCTCACTGCACGCACCTGCAAGCGCTAATCGAAGGACCCTGCGTGAGGTCCTTCGCCGTCTCCGCGGCTCAGGATGACACCTGTCGTCGGCAATGTTGCACCTGCACAGGCGGAGTCGATATTCGCGGCATGCGCTTCCGCACTTATAAAAACACCGACCTCGAGGTGAGCGAAGTCGGCTTCGGCCTCTGGACCATCTCGACCGGCTGGTGGGGACAATTCACCGAAGGCGAAGCGATCGCGCTGATGCACAAAGCCTTCGACCTCGGCATCACACTCTTCGATGCCGCGGATACTTACGGCAATGGATTGAGCGAAGAGCTGATCGCGAAAGCGTTCCCGAAGCAGCGCGACGCGATCGTGATCGCCACGAAGGTCGGCTACGACTTCGTGACACATGGGGAAGCGCGCGGACGCGGTCAGCGCGAAATCCCGCAGGACTTCTCCCCCGAAGCGATCACGCGCGCGACCGACGCAGCATTGAAGCGCTTGAAGACAGACAGGATCGATCTTCTGCAGCTGCACAACATTCACATGGAGCAGATCAGCGACGATGCGCTCTGGACCACGCTCGAACAGCTGCAACGCGCCGGTAAAATCCGCTACTACGGCGTCGCCCTTGGCCCCGCCGTCGGCTGGCTCTACGAAGGCGTGAACTGCATTCGCGAGCGCGAGATCAGCAGCGTCCAGCACATCTACAACATGCTCGAGCAACATCCCGGCCGCGCCATGCACGATGCGGCGACCGACGCGGGCAAGGACACAATGTTCCTGATCCGCGTGACGCATTCGTCTGGCATGCTGGAGGGCAAATACACCGCCGAGACCGTGTTCCCGGCCGGCGATCATCGGAACCACCGCCCGCGCAGCTGGCTCCTCAACGGGATCAAGAAAATCGATCGCCTGCGCTTTCTGGAAAGCTCAGAGCGCACCCTGGGCCAGGCTGCATTGCAGTGGTTGCTCGCCGATGAGCGCGTCGCCTCGACGCTGCCGAACATCTACGAAGAAGCGCAGCTGATTGAATTCGCGAAAGCGCCGCACACTCCGCGGCTGACGGATGATGAGCTGGCGAAGATCGCCGAGCTCTACGAGGACAACTTCGGCGTTGAGCGGGAAGAGCCGAAATTCAAAGGCACGATGGAAGCTCCGGCCGAACCCGTCGCCGCGTAGCGCCCCGTCACCCGAGAGCTGGGTTCGACGTTCGCAATCATCGGACTTCGGGCGCAGGGATTCGGCGACGGCTAAATGCAAGCAAGCTGCCGATAATCGCGAGCCAGAGAAAATATCCAGCGAACCCGATCCGTTGGCCCCACCCTGGCAGGAGCGCGCCCGTCGACTGCCACACAATCTGCCAGCCAAGGTTCGCGACGAGGAACAACACGAACCAGGGCGTCAACCGCCCGATGGTGGAGAACTCCGGTTGCTTCCTCAGCAGAGGCGCGACCCAAAAGAGCGAGAGTGCCCATAGGAGCCCACAGAGCATCGCGCCGGCGAGATGAAGTTGTGACGAGACGGACGACCGCAGCTCCATGTCGACCGGGAATATGCCCGCAACGGCGAGGCTGATGCCGGACAGGGCAAGCAGAACTGCGCCTGATTTTCGAGGCGCGGTCACACACCGATACACGACGAAGGCCATCACGATCACGAGGATCCCTGGCAGAATGAATCCGACGGTGTTGAACGCCGCGGCAAGTGGCGCGCCGCGCGCGCCGAGCTCGCTCACCGCCTTCGTCGCGTGGGTATAGCCGTCTGTCCTCATCGCAGCGAAGCCGACAACGCTAGCGAGGAAGAACAGAGCGGCGGCGGGCCCGGCAAGTGGCGCAAAGGGTGGGAGGTTGCCTGCCGACCTTGTTTGCTGTTGCTGATTGCGTTGTCGGGCGTCGACCGTTATGTCCACAGGAAATTGATTAGCCAAAGCTAACTAAATGTCAAATACAACCATCTCTCTCGCCGACGATCTGGTAGTCTCCGCGGTTCGCCTGACGCGATGGCTTAAGGCTGCCGATACGGCCGCGCGGCTGAGCGGACCTCAAGCCTCCGCGCTCGCGATTATCGTCTACGCGGGCAAGACCACGCCCTCGCAGCTCGCGCGTCTCGAGCAAGTCCAACGACCGACCATCGCGCGGGTGATTGGCCAATTAACAGACGCCGGTCTGGTTACGCGGAAAGGCGATCAGCGGGATCGCCGTTCATCCTGGATCCAGCCGACCCGTGCGGGCAAAACCCTGATCAAGGAAGGGCAACTGAGGAGAATCGAGCCGCTTGTGCGACGGATGCAGAAGTTGAATCCGACAGAGCTCAAGACGCTCCGCGACGCGCTCCTCGTCATACGCCGTCTGATCGACCCTGCCACTCACGACAAAGACGAAGGCGGCGGCGCAAACACGATCACGTGACGGTCCGCTCGAAAGGCAACCGAACGACCGCGGCCGCCAGCGCGCAGAGATCTCGGCGCAGCTACAATTGCGCGGCCAGTCCGCGGACCGTCTAGTTTGAGCGATCTTCTTCGAAGCCTGGCTCCACCGGCACCGCACGTTCCGCGCGGAGCGGCTCTTCCGTTGGCCGCGGCCGCTTACGCTGCTGCTTCTTGCCGGTATCGACGCCCTTGTAAACTTCCTTGAAGACCGCCCCAATCATCGGCGCGGCGTGGCTACCGCCGTGCACATCCGCGCCCACCGCGCCTTCGTAAACTGCCGCAAACGCAAACTGCGGCTGCACGGAAGGGACATAGCCAGTGAACCACGCCGCAGTCCGCTCCTTCTTCTTCGGCCCCCACTGTGCGGTGCCGGTCTTGCCCGCTACTTCGATGTTCGGCACCGCGGCCTGATGTGCGGTGCCGTTCGGAGCATAGACCACGTCGACCATCGCCTCGCGCAGCTGCTCCAGCGTGCTCGGTGACATGTTCAGCGTCCGCTTCGCGCGCACCTGATACGCAGTGATGATCTCGTTATCCAGCGTCTGCACCTGCTGGACGAGTCGGGTTTGATAAAGCGTCCCGCCATTCGCCACGATCGCCATCGCCTGCGCCATCTGCAGCGGCGTCGTCTCGATGTCCCCTTGCCCGATCGACATGTTCGCCACGTCGCCATTCAGAATCCGGCGCCCGTGTGCCGCCTTCATGTATTCGTCAGTCGGGATGCGGCCCTCCACTTCGCCGCGGAGCGGGATGCCGCACTTCGCGCCGAGACCCATCTGCGCTGACCAATCGATGATCGGCGCCGCACCCATCTTGATGCCGACCTGATAGAACCACGTGTCGCACGACTCCGTGAACGCCTGCACGAAGTTCTGGAACCCGCGGTCGACCTTCTTCCAGTTGTTAAACGTCACGTTGCCGACCTGGATCGCGGGCGTGCACTGATATTCGTCGGAAGCGCCGACTGTGCCCGACTCGAGTGCCGCGATTCCGACTGGCACTTTGAACACCGAGCCCGGCGGATAGGCGGAACGGAACGCGCGCGGCAGAAGCGGAATGTCCGGATCGTCCTGCAACTCCTTGAACTTCTCCGCCGAGATAGAAGGGATAAAAGCGTTCGGGTTGAACGTCGGCCATGAGGCCATGGCAAGGATGTCGCCGGTATCCGGTTCGACGACGACAATCGCGCCGCGCTTCGCCTTCGCCTCGAGCGTTTTCTCGGCGAGCTCCTGCAACTTAGAGTCGAGCGTGGTCACGACCGTGTAGCCCGGCACCGGCGGCGTCACGATCTTCTCGGAGGTCTTCCGTCCGTCCTTGTCGAACGTGATCTTGTACTCGCCCGGCTTGCCGGTAAGCATCGAGTTAAACGTGAACTCCAGCCCTTCGCGCCCTTCGCTTTCCGGCCAAAGGACCTCGTTGTTCTCGATCACGCCATCGGGGTTACGTCCGGTCTTGCCCGTGTAGCCGATGATGTGACCAGCGAGCCGCCCCTGCGGGTAAACGCGCATATACAAAGCGCGCAACGTCATCGCCTGCGGCAGCTTCGCCTTCAGCTTGTCGTGCTGCTCCTCCGTAAGATTCTGCGCGATATCGAACGGCAGGATGCCGCGGTTACGATAATGCCGCAGGATCAGATCATCCGAAACGTTCAGCGCGCGTCCGAGCAACTTTTCGGCGGCCTGGATCCTCTCGCGCGCAAAGCTGATCGCCTGCTGGTCAGAGAACTCGAGCGGCGTCGGGTAATTGATCGCGAGGTTGTAGCTCAGCTTGTTCTGCGCGAGCGGCAATCCATTGCGATCGACGATCTGCCCGCGCGGCGCGGGGATATTGAGAATGTAAGTGCGGGCGAGCTTCTGCGTCTCGAAGGTCGGGATGATCTCCTCTTCAGAGCCGGCGGCAGGCGCTGGGGATGGGCTCGACGATTCCTGCGCAAGCACGCTGGCAGCGCACATTCCCGCGGCAATGATGATGAGGAGCCTCTTCACTAGCGGGTAAACTGATAGCAGCGTCTCGGGTTTCGTAAATTCGCCCGGCCTGTTTTCACGCGCGTGGTCATCCTGAACCGCCAAGACGGTGAAGAGCCTGTCCTGAGTCTGTCGAAGGAACCTCGCGCAGGCTCCTGGCCGCATGCACCCGAGGAAAGCTAAGCCAAGGACCCTGCGTGAGGTCCTTCCGCGCGCTCCGCCTGCCTCAGGATGACCACGCGTCCACACCTTCGGCACTCGCAAAGATCAATGCCGCTGCAGAAACCGATGCACTTCCTCGGCGAGCTTCGGCCCGATGCCTTCCGTCGAGGCGATCTGCTCAACGCTCGCTTTGCGCAGCCGATTCACGGAGCCGAATTGCCGCAACAGCAGATTCTTACGGTTCTGACTCACCCCCGGGCAATCGTCGAGAATGCTCTCGCCGATACGCTTCTTCATCAGCAACTGGTGATAGGTGTTCGCGAACCGGTGCGCCTCATCACGAATCCGCTGCAGCAATCGAAGCGCGCCGGAATCCATCGACAGCTGCAACGGCAGCGCGCGGCCTGGCCGGTAGATCTCCTCGTATTCCTTCGCCAGACCGATGATCGGCAGATCGTGCAAGCCCAGCCGCTGCAATTCCTTGCATGCGGATGACAACTGACCCTTCCCGCCATCGACAATCACGAGGTCCGGCAGCCGCACAGCAACAAAGCCGTCATTCCGAGCGGAGCGCAGCGCAGTCGAGGAATCCCGTGGCGTTACCTTCAAGCTGTCACCACGGGATCCCTCGACTCCGCTGGCGCTCCGCTCGGGATGACCAGCGTCTCCCGAGGTGCCGAGTTCGACGTCCGATGTTTGCCGCTGCTCCAGCCTTCGCATTCCTTCCACCGTCTCCTCCTGCGAATACTCCGCGTCCGGGTTCGCTTCCCGCGCCTGGAGCAACACGCGCGAGTACCGCCGTCGCACCACCTCGGCCATGCTCGCGAAGTCATCCTGACCTTCCACCGTGCGGATGCGGTACCGCCGGTAGTTGTCCTTGTCCGGCACGCCGTTTCGAAAGCAAACCATGGAAGCAACCACGTGCGTGGTAGAGATGTTCGAAATGTCGAAGCACTCCATCACGACTGGCGGCGTCGGCAGCTGCAACGCCTCCCTCAGCCCTTCCACATCGCTCGCCGGATCGATCGCGCTCGGCAGACTGTGACGCGTGAAGCGCCGCATCGGCTTGGTCGTGCGCTTCAGGTCTTCGAGCATGTTGCGCAGCTCCGCAGCCTTCTCGAAATCGAGCTTCTCCGCCGCTTTGCGCATCTCGTCCTCGAGCGCGCCGATCATCTCGCGCGATTGGCCTTCCAGAAAGTCGGACGCCTGATGGACGCGCTCCCGATATTGCTCGCCCGTTATCTCGCTGAGTCGGAAGGGCACCTGATAGGTCGATGACTTCAGCTCGCGCTCGGTCGGTGCGCCGCGACCAAACGTCAGCACGCCGAACTTCTTGCGCATGAAGTTGAGCGTCTGCCGCAGCGCGCCGGCGTGCGCGTACGGGCCGAAATAACGCGCACCATCGTCCTTCTTGAAGCGCGCGAGACGAAAGCGCGGCCAGTCTTCCTTCGGATCGACCTTTACGAGCAGGAAGCGCTTGTCGTCGCGGAACGAGATGTTGTAACGCGGCCGGTATTCCTTGATCAGCTTGCCTTCGAGCAGCAGTGACTCGGGTTCGCTGGCGACGGTGTGGAATTCAAAATCCCACACCGCTTCGAGCAACGCGCGCGTCTTCAGGTCCGCCTGCGCCATTTTCGACGGCATGAAGTACGAGCCCACGCGCTTCCGCAGATCACGCGCTTTGCCGACATAGATCACGCGATTGAACCGGTCGCGCATCAGGTACACGCCAGGCTTATGCGGCACGTCGTGGACGCGCTTCGTCAGGTCTGGCTTTTCCTTGGGCAGCGCTGATGCCATTGCAACTTCAGCGTCCCGTCGCGACTGCGAGTTTGCAACCGGATGGCCACCTGTAGCGTCCGCTGTCCTCAGCGGAATAAGACGTGGCAACGTCGCGCGCCCTCGCGCTGAGGGCAGCGCACTCTACAACGCGCCGCTTTACGACGGCTGCGGTAAGATGTGCCCGATTCGTCGCCCTGGCAGCGCGGAGTGGATCATCATCAGCTCCGTCACATTCTCCGGCGTGAGTAGTCCGACCAGCCGGCGCGCAGGATCAAGCACCGGCAGCGCCGGCACGTTCGATTCCTGCATGATTCGGAACGCCTCGGTGAAGCACGTGCCGGTGGTAACAGTCGGCACGCCGCGCCGCATCACATCACCGACGGTGATGGTGGAATCCTGTTTACGGAGCGCTGCGATCAGGTCATTGCGCAGAAGCACGCCGGTCACTGCGCCGGTTGCGCTGACCACCGGGAAGTCGTGCTGCGAGGTCGCGAGCAGCGCATCGACAGCGTCTTCCAGCGAAGCGTGCTCCGGCAGAGTGCGGAACTCCCGCACCATCGCACTCGAGACGGGCAGCCCGCGCGAGACATCTTTCATCTGCGCGACGGCGGCCTCCTGCGACGCGCCGATGTAGATAAAGAGCGCGATGAAGATGAGCATCGGATTTCCGAACAAACCGGCGAACCCGAAGATGAACGCGCAAGCCTGTCCGATCGTGGCGGCGATCTGCGTCGCACGAGCGTAGTTCATCCGCGTGGCGAGCAAGGCACGCACGACGCGCCCGCCATCCATCGGAAATGCGGGCAGCAGGTTGAAGAGCACGAGCCACACGTTGATGCGCATCAGCTGCGCAAGCATGCCGCCGCTCTCCGGATTGTTCGCATCCATCACCCCGCCGAATCCGACGACGATGAACAACCCGAGCGCGATCACCACGTTCACCGCCGGGCCCGCCAGCGCGACGATCAACTCCTGGCTCGGCTTCTCCGGCATACGCTCCAGCCGCGCGACGCCGCCGATCGGCAGCAGCGTGATGTCGGGCGTGTTAATCCCGAACGCCTTCGCCGCGATCGCATGGCCGAACTCGTGCAGCAGCACGCAAAGGAACAGCAGCAGGATGAACAGCACGCGCGCCGCCGCGACCGCAGAGCCGCCCTGCGCGTAATACGTGTAGGCGAGGAACGCGAGCAGCAGCAGAAACGTCACATGCAGGCGGACCAGAATGCCAGCGACGCGGAAGATGGGAATGGACCAGCTCATATCGTGTGTTCGTCGTCAGGAAAACGCATGCAACCTTACACTTCGATGCACCCTGTGACACAGACGCACGATGTTTGATGTCGCGATCGTCGGCGCCGGGCCAGCTGGTGCAACGTGCGCCGCTTTTTGTGCGGACGCTGGCTTGCGCGTCCTCTTGTTGGAGCGCGAGACGTTCCCGCGCGAGAAGGTTTGCGGCGATTGCCTGAACCCGAGCTGCTGGCCAGTGCTCGAGCGGCTCGGAGTTGCACAACGTATCCGCGCGCTCGCGCACGGGAAGCTGCAACGGGTCGATTTCGTCGCGATCGGCGGCCGGAGAGTGAGCGTCGATCTGCCGGAAGACGCTGAGATCGCGGTGAAGCGTAGCCTTTTCGATCAACTACTGCTCACGCGCGCGGTGGAAGCTGGCGCCGAGGTGCGGCAGGCGACGACAGTTCGGCAGATTGCCTTCGCACGCGATGCCTGGCAGATCGGTGCAAACGACGAGACGCTCGAGGCCCGCATCGTGGTCGCGGCGGACGGTCGCAACTCCTCCGTGGCGCGTCTTCTTGGCGCCCTGCCACGCGCAAGTAAGGAGCGCGTGGGATTGCAGACGCACGTCGCGCTGCCAAAGGACTTCGGTGATCGTGTGGTGTTGCAGTTCCTGCCCGAAGGCTACTCGGGGCAGGCGCCAGTCGGCGGAGGCGAGCTGAATGTCTGTCTCGTCGCCGCTCCGCGAGACATCGAGGCACTGAAGAACTGGGCAGCCGAACGCTTCAGCCTCACGCGTGAGCACTCATGGAGAACGATCACGCCATTGCGCCGCGCGCCGGTCACGGCCACTCATCGCCGGCTGTTCTTCGTTGGAGACGCAGCGCGAGTCGTGGAGCCGTTTACCGGTGAAGGAATTTACTACGCGCTGCACTCCGGAGAGCTTGCGGCAGCGGCGGCGGTCGCATCCATCCGCGCCGGTGACGATGCTGAAGCGGCACGCAACTACGCGGCGGCACACGAGCAACTCTACCGCGGGCGCTTGTGGGTGAATCGCATCGCGCGCACTGCGGTCTTGTCGCCACGCGCGACTTCACTGCTCCTTTGCGCTGCTGTCATCCGGCCAGCCGTGCTGCGCGCTCTAACCGCGAAAATTGTCGGACGTTAAGTCTGCTGGCGACACGCTTTGACCGTGTTCGCCATCAACATCGCGATCGTCATCGGCCCGACGCCGCCGGGCACCGGTGTGATCGCAGCGGCCTTTGGCGAGACTTGGTCGAAGGCGACATCGCCGACGAGTCGATAGCCGCGCTGCGCACTCGCGTCATCGACACGGTTGATCCCGACGTCGATGACGACCGCGCCTTCGCGCACGTGGTCCGCTTTTACAAACTGCGCCTGGCCAATCGCCGCGATGATGATGTCCGCCGAGCGCGTGATCTCCTGCATGTTACGCGTGCGAGAATGCACCACCGTGACGGTCGCGTCCGCCTGCTTGCCTTTCTGCATCAGCAGCATCGCCATTGGCTTTCCGACGATCATGCTGCGACCGAGCACCACAACGTGCGCGCCGGAAATCTGCGTGCCGCTCTCGACGAGCAGACGCTGGCAGCCAAGCGGCGTGCAGGGCACAAAGCCGGACGCGTCGCCCAGTGCGAGCTTTGCGACGTTCGCAGGGTGAAAACCGTCGACGTCCTTCGCAGGATCGAGTGCACGGACAATGGCGCCTTCGTCGATGTGCTTCGGCGGCGGCGATTGCACCAGGATGCCGTGGACAGCTGGATCGCGATTCAACACCTCAACGCGCGCGAGCAGCTCCTCCTGTGTCGTCGCGGCAGGCAGCTCGAGCTTCACGGAGTGCAGTCCAAGCTCGCGACACATTTTGTCTTTCGAGCGCACATACGCGCGCGAAGCAGGATCATCGCCCACCAGCACGACCGCCAGCCCAGGAGTGACGCCTCGCTCCCGCAGCTGGGCGATCTCACCGCGCAGCTCCTCGTAAACCTTCTCCGCTACCGCACGGCCTTCGATCAGTTGAGCCATCGGTCAGAGCATCTCCACATTCTGCATCATCGCATTCTGCAAACGCAGACGCTCCGACTCAAACTCCGCGTCGCTCAATGTGGGACGCACGTGATGCGGCGCACCTAAGACGACACGTA
This sequence comes from uncultured Chthoniobacterales bacterium, assembly GCA_902805675.1. Classification (GTDB taxonomy): domain Bacteria; phylum Verrucomicrobiota; class Verrucomicrobiia; order Chthoniobacterales; family UBA10450; genus JACCTI01. The sequence goes on from CADCTA010000076.1 coordinate 26,780, forward strand.
CCGAGGAGAACGGCCGTGGAAGGATGAACCGATCCCAGCTCTTCAATCGCCAACAGCTCCCATATTCCATGTGGATCGGGATGACGGCCGCGCCGGATTTCTGCGCGAGGAAAACGATACCGCCGCCGATCTGGTAGGCCGGTCCGCGCGGCCCATCCGGCGTGATTACTGCATCGCGTCCGCCGCGGATCACATCAGCGAGCTGCAACATCGCCGCCGCACCTCGACGCGAACTCGATCCGCGCACGACCTCGTAGCCGAAACGTTTCACCAGGTCCGCGAGCAGATCGCCATCGCGGCTGGGGCTAATGAGAGCCGCGCCTTTGCGGTTCGGCAGATAGGTCCGGAGAACGTGCGGGAGCAGCAGCAGGCGATTGTGCCAGGTTGCGCCGATGTAGCGCTCGTTAGGCGGCGTGCCGACGACCGCCGCGCGATCGTCAATCTGAAAGCGAAGTGTGCGCGCCCAGACCCGCAGCAGATGGTAGCCCACGCCGATCAGCCAGCGCGCCACACGGCCCTCGATTTTCAACTTGGCGCCTGTGCCGCTTCAGAGGCGGCGTCTTTCCACCCGTAGACGCGCGGGTTCGGCAAGCCAAGCTGGTCGAGAATGCGCCAGACTACTGTGTCGACGGCCTCCGCCACAGATCGCAGCCGGCTGTAAAAGGATGGAATCACCGGAAGCACGATTGCTCCCGCCTCGAGCACGGTAACGACGTTGCGCGCGTGGATGAGATTCCATGGCGTCTCGCGCGGGACGATGATCAGCTTGCGCCACTGCTTCAGGAACACATCCCCCGTGCGCAGCACCCCCGTCTCGCCGGAGCCGCTCGCAATGCGGCCAAGTATCGACATCGAGCACGGCACAATGACCATCGCATCGAAGCGCGCGGAGCCGCTTACATACGGCACGTTAAGATCGTTCTCCGGATGCTTCGAGACACCTGCGGGAATCCGGAGTTCGTCCACCTCTTGCGTCGCCACCTGCCGCGCGTGTCCGCTCATGATGAGGTGCACCTCGTGCGCGGCGCAGTCGATCTGCTCCAGCAGCCGCTGAGGTAAATCGTTCCGCTGGCGCCGGTGGCGGCGATCACGAGCTTCATCGCGCTACAGAATCACATCCCCATGGCCAACACTAGGAGTGTTGTTTAACGGCCTCCTATCGAAACACACCCGGTCATCCTGAGCCGCGCAGACGGCGAAGGACCTCACGCCCTCGCAGTGGATCTACGCCGACCAAGCGGCCAAACAACAGAGCGCGCGCGACAGCTTGAATCACCGCGAGTGCAACACGCGGGGCGTAGCGCGAGGTCCTTCGCCGTCTGCGCGGCTCAGCATGACCGCGAATGTGGTTGAAGCACGTGTCGAGAAACTGCGCGCCGCGCGCTTGAGTTAGCCTCAGCAGCGCTACACTTGCTCAATGATCAAGCGCCTCCTGCACACCCGCTACCGCGTCGCCGATCTCGAGAAGACCGTCTCGTTCTACAAAGACGTGCTCGGGCTGGAGGAAACCCGACGTCATACCTCCGGGCGCGGCTCGCAGCTGGTGTTCTTCAAGGCACCCGGCAGCGAGGAGGAGATCGAGCTCTGCAAGTTCGACGAGAGCGGGCCGGTCGTCGTCGGACCCGACCTGACGCACCTCGCATTCGAGGTCGATGACATCGAGGAATTCGCGAAGCACTCCGCGTCGAAGGGCTACCCGCTCTCCGACGGTCCGCATAAAAGCAGCAGCGGTGGCTCGATCGCGTTCATCGACGCGCCGGAAGGCTACGAGATCGAGCTAATCCAGCGCGGTCCGGCGGAGTAGCCCCCCGCTGAGACGCGCTTGCGAAAACAGGGGGTTTGTCGCACCTTCTGCGCCATGAAATTCCCGCGGCGTTCCGCCTTTCGCTGGCAATGGCAGCTTTGGACTGCCCTCCTGCTTTGCGTCTGCACGACGGCACTGGCCGCGCCGACTTCCAAGTCGTCGAAGAAGAAAAAGAGCAGCGGCAAGGCCAAGAAGTCGCAGGTCGTCCGGAAGGCGCAGCCGCCAGAGCCGGCCGAGCCCGAGATCCTGCCCGGCGGAATCCCGAACACGCGGGCGCAGTCGGTTATCGTGATCGACGCGCGTTCCGGTGAAGTTCTGTATGAGAAGAACGCCGACCAACATCGCGCGCCGGCGAGCACGCAGAAGCTCCTCACGGCACTGATCGTCGCAGAGCGCGGCTATCTCGATCAGCCGATCACGATCATGCCGAGCGACACGCTCGCGGCTCCGACGAAGCTATACCTGAAGCCGGGCGATACGTACCGCAAGATCGACCTGATCCGCGCACTGTTGGTCAAGAGCCCGAACGACGTTGCGCGCGCGCTGGCTCGCGACTACGCCGGCAGCCCGGAAGCGTTTGCCGAAGTGATGAACCAACGCGCACGCGCGGCAGGCGCGATGAACTCGAGTTTCCGCAACCCGAACGGACTGCCCGATCCGGGACAATTTTCAACGGCGCGTGACCTGGCGATGATCGCACGCGCTGCTTACGCGAATCCGACGATTCGCTCGGCCGTTTCGATGCCGAACTACGTCTTCCGTTTTGCCGACGGGCGCACGCGCGAGCTCGAGAACACGAACAAAGTTCTGAAGCGCCTCCCCTACTGCAACGGCATGAAGACCGGCTACACGGACGCGGCCGGCTCATGCCTGATCTCGAGCGCATCGCGCCCGGGTCGCGACGTGATTGCGGTGTTCCTTGGCCACACAAAGCCGCGCATCTGGCAGGATTCGGCGGCGTTCCTCACCTGGGCTCTCTGGAACGGCGCTCCCGCCGTCGCCGGCAGCCTGCAATGAGCGAACTCTTCCAGGAGCAATTGCAGGCGCTTCGCGCGCAATCGCTCCACCGGAAGCTGCGCGAGATCGGCACCGCCCAGGGGCCGGAGGTTCAGATTGTCGGGCAACAGCTCGCCAACTTCTCGTCTAATGATTACCTCGGACTGGCGAACGATCTGATGCTGCGCGACGCAGCGGCGGCGGCCATCGCCGAGTTTGGCGTAGGCGCGGGCGCGTCGCGATTGGATAGCGGAACGCAATCGCCCCACGTGCGCCTCGAGGCGGCGCTCGCGAAGTGGCAGGGCACGCAAGCCGCGCTCACGTTCAGCAGCGGTTACGCTGCGGCGGTCGGGACAATCCCGGCGCTCGTCGGCAAGGAGGACGTCGTCATTCTCGACAAGCTTTGTCACGCCTCGCTCATCGATGGCGCGAAGCTAAGCGGCGCGACGCTCCGTGTTTTTCCTCATAACCATTTCGGCAAGCTCGAGAGCCATCTCGAATGGGCGCGCCGTGAACGACCCGATGCGCGTGTTCTGATCGTCACCGAGTCGGTCTTCTCGATGGACGGCGATCGCGCTCCTTTGCGTGCACTCGTTGGCCTGAAAAGGCGGTTTGGCGCCCTACTGCTGCTCGACGAGGCACATGCCGTCGGCGTGA